>CAYNKN010000098.1:862-9963 GCA_964397805.1 uncultured Chryseolinea sp.
GTGGCTAATCACCAGAACGCTTTTTTAGATGCCGTCTTAGTAATCTGTAGTTCTCCTAAAAACCCGTGGTCGATAGCGCGTGGTAATATTTTTCAAAAACCACTTGCTATAAAATTACTAACGGCCATTAAGATTATGCCCATGTATCGTTTTCGAGATGGGTTTAGCACACTCCGAAAAAATGATATCACCATTGAGCGTTGTGTTACACTACTAGAACAAAACGAACCTATCTTAATTTTTGCGGAAGGAAACCATAACGAACAATACAATCTGCGTGCTCTCCAAAAGGGTTTCGTGCGCATTGCCTTAGCGGCAGAAGAAAAAAATAATTGGTCGTTAGGTTTACAGATTGTACCTGTAGGCATCCACTATGATTCGCGCGAAAGTTTTCTCTCGCGAGTATTGGTTACCTTCGGGAAACCCATTGCCGTAGAGGAAATTATTAACGCAGAAACGCCAGCCGTTATAGCCAGTGAAAAATTAATTGAGCATACGGTAGCAGGTTTTAAACCATTGATGCTCCATATAAATCCTGAAAACTATGCGCATAATTATGCCTTTTGGCGTACTCATAGAATTTACAAGACTGATTTAGTTGAACAACTTAAAGCAGATCAACAAGTAGCTGACTTAGCCCTTGAGCATCCAATACCAGCGTTATCGTCTTATAAAAATAAAACTAGAAAAGCGCCTTGGTGGAATCCGGTTTTTGTATATGGTTTTATCAACCACTTTTTACCATGGAAGGTATTGACTTGGGTATTGAAAAATAAAGTGCGCGATCACCAATTTATTGCCTCCATCAAATTTGCACTGGGCATGTTTTTAGTTCCCATCGTATATCTTCTACAATCACTGCTACTTTGGGCTATTACCGGATCGCTTCTGGTTGCCGGAGTTTATTTTATTACACTACCAATCTTTGGCGTACTCGCACATTCATTTTATGGCGTGAAGGAGTAAGTGCTAGAGTTCCTTTTCAACTAATCGAATACCTAGCGAAGCTAACGATTCCAACAGTGGGTTATAAATTTCAGGGTGTACGGGTATTTCAACACCTCTTCGTCGTATTTTTCCGGTGAGTAAAAGTTTTGCAGCAATCGCTAACGGTAGCCCTACTGTTTTTGCCATAGCGGTATGTACTGCATCATCTCCCCGTACAACCAAGTGTGCTTGAATCTCCTTCTCTTGCTGATTAAGTAAATATCGAAAGCGATGCCACATCACAATCAAATCATTGTCTTGGAGATGAAGCCCCCATTTCTTCGTAAGGATGTGTTCCAGAATTTGTGCTGGTGTACCTGTTTGCTTACCTATTTGTTCGTTCGAAAAAAAACCACTCCAACGTAATCGTTTCATCTCCTCACCATCGGGTAAAATATTAAAAGCAAAACAAAGTTTTTCTTCTACCGAACGCGTGGGATGAAAGTCAAGAAAGGCATTTATAAAATCACGATGCGACATAGTCTCTAAGTAATTAAGTAGGTACGTATCATCACAACACCCGAGTTGCACTAAAATATTCCACGCAGCACAATAGCCCTCATGACGAAGTGTACCTCGAACCATGGTTTTAATACCTCGTAGTCCGTATGTATCTAAATAGGTAAGCGAATCGCGGTTAGCATATCCTTCGTATGCGCCATACCCATCAACATTAACCGGAGTAGTGCGTGTAAAAAGTTGTTGATACGGTATATACTTGTATTCGCCTTCTTGCAAATACTTAGCGGTACCCTGCCCGGCCATAACCACATTGCGTGGATTCCAAGTAAATTTATAACGCCACGGATTTTCAGGATCTGTATCAGGTGCAATTAACCCACCCGTAAACGATTCGAAAGAAGTAACTACTCCACCTTTTGATTGAATAGCATGGATAACTTGCATGGCACTCATGTGATCAATGCCCGGATCTAAGCCACACTCATTTAAAAAAAGTAGTCCGCTAGCCAAGGCATCGTGGTGCATCGCCTGCATGGCTTCTGATACATAGCTGGCATTGAGTAAGTGCTTTTTTAGCGACAGGCAAATGCGTGCAACCAAAGGATGGAAATCTGCGGGTAGTAAAGAGATAACTACATCTGCTTTCGCGATAATGGATTGGCTATGTGCTTCATCGTGGATATCAAAAGATACAGCGGTAGCGTTGCTCGCATAGTTAACTTTATCGATAGCAGCTTGTTCATTAACATCACCTACTATAATGTGCCATTGATTTTTTATGGCTTCTTCCAGTAAGTAATTAATTAGTGCAGTGGCCGATCGACCAGCACCTAACACCAGAATAGTATTCATACCTGTGAATGACATTAAAGAACAAAACTAATCGGTGATGGTATAAAGGCTATAGGTATATTAAAATAATCTTTTCTAAAGATTTCGGTTTACCATTCAGTTTGTTCTGCATGGGTGCTGTTCGTACCTTAACGAACTTCTTAGATTTACCAGCTATCGATTTATGCAAGACTTTATTTTGGTACGATCACTTCCCGATCTTGATGAGGAGTCACAGCAAGTAGTTAACCATGCCATAGCGGTGCTGGACAATGCCTATGCACCGTACTCTCAATTTGCTGTTGGTGCGGCAATTCTATTGGCCGATGGCACTGTTATTTGTGGCACCAATCAAGAAAATGCATCGTATCCATTGGGGATGTGTGCCGAGCGCGTTGCCTTGTATGCGCTTACTACACAACGCACGCAAGCCGTTATAAAAAAAATGGCCGTAGTTGCCAAGCGATTTGATGCCCAAGAACTTTCACCGGCTACCTGCTGCGGTGGTTGTCGGCAGGTAATGCTTGAATTTGAGCAACGACAGGAAGTGCCGTTTGAGATCGTTATGCAGAATACCGATCGACAGTGGATTAAGGCTCCTTCGGCAGCATCGTTATTGCCTTTTTGTTTTGCTAAAAGTAGCTTGGCAAAACCACTATAAGTAAGGTATCAAAGCCCTCTGCACATTTGTTGGTTTTGGCTTTCGGCTTATTTTAGTTTATTTGGATATTAGTCGGCTAAATTTCTCTAATCAACTTTAATGCATAGCGCAGTATGCCACATAGCCGGGTAAATCAAGCTTCATTTAAACATTGTACCAATGCAATTTTTGCGTGATAAAACCCTCAAGCAACTGGGTATCTACACCTTAATTTTTATTTCCGGTATACTTATCGTTCAATACGGTGTTATTCGGCACACTATTTTTTCGTTTACAGAAGCAGAACAAAAAATTGATTTCGCCCGCTACACACAGCTTACCAATCAGCAAATAACGCTGCAAACTCAACAAGTACTTCGGCATCAGTCTACCGATAAAGCCTCCTTACTGGCACAACTTAAACAACAAGACGATCGCTTAAAAATTTTAGCGGAGGGCGGTAGATTAGAGGGAAAAGACCAATTTATTGAACCCCTTTCGCGGTTGCCCAAGATTAGTTTTAATCATTTGCAGGAACGTTATGCAGCGTATAAAGAAGCCATCTTAGTGCTTTTAAATGAACCTACTACCCTTGAAAAGACAATTGTTATTGCCGAAGCCGATTCGGTAAATAGCGAAGTAACAGAAACTATTGATATCCCCAACCCTGCCTACACGCAGGCCAATATGGAGTTCGAAGCCCTGTGGCAAAATGTATCAAATAGCTTCTCCAAATTATTAGCCGATCTGGAAGCCGAAGTACTTAAAAAGCGCGATCGTGTTTTAAACCTGTTCTTCGCCAGTGTGGTGTTTGATGTGCTGTTGTTAATTGCCCTTTTCTACCTTTTTACCGTGCATGTACTCAAACCCCTGCGAATAATTAAAGCAAATACCGAAAACCATACTCACTCCAATGGTTTTGTGCATAATGAAATTGGCGAAGTAGCTTACCATATTAACCAAACCATCGAAAACCTGAAAGACGCTACCGATTTTGTAACCGCGATTGGTGAAGGTAAGCTTGACTTAGATTACAAAACCACCTTAGACGATAGCTACGAACCCGGAAAAAATAAACTAGCCGACTCGTTGATCGACATGCAAGGCAAGCTTCGCCAAATGAATGATGAAGAAAGTAAGAGGAAATGGGCCAACGAGGGCTTAGCTAAATTTGTTGATATCCTCCGTGCATCGAATGATAATGTAAAATCACTTGGCGATAAAGTCATTGCCTCGCTGGTGAATTATACCGAATCCAACCAAGGTGCTCTGTATATTTTGAATGATGAAGATCCACATAACAAGCACTTGGAACTCATCTCCTTGTTTGCTTTTGATATTAAGAAAGCTGAACAGCAGAAAATAAAATTAGGACAAGGTATTTTAGGACAAACCTTCCTAGAGAAAGAAACTACCTATTTAACCGATTTCCCGGAGGAATACATTCGTATTACTTCCGGATTAGGCGATGCCAACCCGAAATCTATTTTAATGGTGCCGTTAAAAGTAGATCTTCAAGTTTATGGCATTGTCGAGCTGGCATCCTTCGGAACGTATGAACCCCACGTAATTTCATTTGTTGAAAAACTAGGGGAATCTATCGCCTCCACCTTGGCTTCGGTTAGAAGCACCGAAAAGAACCGCCAACTCATTGAGCAATTTCAGCAACAAACCGAAGAAATGCGCGCGCAAGAAGAAGAGATGCGGCAGAATATGGAGGAACTTCAGGCCACTCAAGAAGAGATTTCGCGAAAAGAACGCAGTTATCTACAACGCATTGAAGAGCTGGAGAGTAAGATGGCCGCTGCAACTTCACCGGCAGAAATAGAAGCCTTAAAACGACAATGGTTTACTAAAGAAGTGGCTTACCAGCAAAGTGTAGCCGAACTACAACAGCAACTAGCACAAAAACCTGCGCGTAGCGATGATTGGCAACTGGCTGAGGAGGTGGAGAAAACACTCCAACTACAACTTGAAGCCCTGCAGATTACACAGGAAGAATTAACTCGAAAAAGTAGGGCGACATCCCGATAGGTAATTTAGAACGAAAGTTTTAGCCGCCTTTTTTTAAAGTAATTAGTTCGAATTGGTTAAATTCATTTTCTTTAAAAACAAAATGCTTCAGACGGAATGGAACGTGTGTAAGGTTTCCTGCTGAAATTCCCGATGAAGTATGCTGTAGAAACTAATTTTGGGGCTTATTACTAAAGACCACTCATGCTGGATATTGACATTGCAGACCTCAAGCGGATCTCAGAATTTATTCATCAGCGGTATCAGTACGATTTCCGGAACTACGCCATGTCTTCGTTTAAAAGACGCGTACTCCGTATTATGGAGCTGAAAAAACTCACTGTTGATAGCCTCTTGAAAAAACTGGCAGACTCTCCGATATTCATTAACGAATTCCTGGACGAGCTTACCGTAAACGTTACAGAAATGTTTCGCGACCCCAGTTTCTGGCGCATTTTACGCGAAGAGATTATTCCGGCTATTATGCTTAATCATAAGCAATTTAAAATATGGCATGCCGGCTGTTCCTCGGGAGAAGAAGTACTTTCTATGAGTATTATGCTGAAAGAGATGGGCATTTTACAAGATGTTACCCTCATTGCTACCGACTTGGACGTTAACATTTTGGAAAGAGCCAAAATGGCGACCTATCCCATAAAAAATATGGAGCTCAATGAAAAGAATTATATCCGTTTTCAGGGCACCTCAACGTTTAAAAGCTACTACCGCGAAGAAAATGGTATGGCGGTATTTAACAAAGACTTACTGGCTAACGTATCGTTTCGCAGGCACGACTTGGTGCTGGGCGAAAACTTCAATAAGTTCGATTTGATACTTTGTCGCAATGTGATGATCTACTTTAACCAAACATTGCAAAATGAGGTGCTCAAAAAATTCCACGAAAGCTTATTTAAATACGGCTACCTGGCCATCGGTTCAAAAGAATCGCTCATTTGGTGCGATTATGCCAACCGGTTTATTGTGGTAAACAACGAAGAGAAAATTTATAAGAAAATAAAAGATTAAGTGAAGTTGCCCTCTATGACGAATGAATAAATTCAACCTAAATAACAGCTACAAAGCCGTTGTTATCGGTGGGTCAGCAGGCAGCTTCCAGGGTGTTGTAAAAATCCTGTCGCAGCTGCCAAAAGGCTTCCCCCTGCCGATAATTATGTGCTTGCACAGGCTTAAGCATGTGCGCAATGGCTTTGTTGAGGCATTGTCGATAAAAAGTATTGTGCAAGTAACCGAACCTGTTGATAAAGAACCCATTAAAAAAGGTGGTGTATACCTCGCGCCTGCCAACTACCACATGTCGGTAGAACTCGGCAACCACTTCGCACTCTCTACCGAAGAAATGATCAATAATTCTAGACCAGCAATCGATATTACGCTTGGAACCTGTGCCTTCTTGTACAAAGAAAAACTAGTTGGTATTCTACTTTCAGGAGCAAATAAAGACGGAGCATTAGGAATGAAGTATATTCACGATCGAGGCGGTTTAACCCTTGTGCAAGAACCAACAGAATGTATGATCGACACGATGCCCAAAGCAGCATTAGCAGCAACAAAAATTGATCATGTGCTAAAGGTTGACCAAATTGTAGAGTTTTTAAAGGAATTAGACAAACAATACAGATGATTGGCTTATTCAATAATCGATACACCGTATCCCTACTCCTAGCCACACTTTTTATTCTGGGAATAGGAGCTTCCATTTTTTTCATCTACTCGCTACCGCACCACTTGCGATTGGCCGATGGATATCAGCCTGTATTCTTTCCGGCATACATCGCTTTGATAATTACCTTCTCGGTTGGTGTTTTGGCTCTTTACTTCTCCATGAAGTACAAAAAAGAAGTTATTGTTTACAAAGAACGAATACTCGATGCCACCCAAAGTGACCGCGATGGAGAGCAAGGTAGTAAAACAACCATTAGCTTAGACTTGGTAAAAACATCGTTAAGCGAGGCAAAAACTGAAAAGGAAATATTTCAAACGGCCATGCAATCTATTTGCAAGGCGTTAGATGCTGGTCAAGGTGCTTATTACAAAGTAATCGAAGAAGAAGGCAAACGTTTGCTCGAACTTACCAGTGGCTATGCCCTCAGTATGGGTGAAAGTACAGTAATTCGCTACGAGTTTGGCGAAGGACTTATTGGCCAGGCTGCAGCTACCACCAGTACATTATATATTGATGATGTGCCCGATGGCTACATCCGCATTGTATCCGGACTAGGAAGTGCATCTCCAAAATATTTAATTATTGTTCCGGTTAAGCAGCAGCAACTTTTTGGTGTGTTAGAAATCGCATCGTTTACAACGGTTGATAGTAATCAACGAAAGTTTGTAGAAGAAGCAGCTCAATTAATAGCCGATAAAATTTCACCTCAAGCATAAATCTTATCGCCCAACGCGTATGATGAAAAGCATTAACCTAAGTACTAAAATCACGCTGATTATTCTGGTCATTACGCTTATTGCCGTATCGACCATTGGTTTTTTTAGTTACGACTACCATCTCAAATCCAATCAGGAAAAATTTGCTACCACACTACATGTTGTAGCTGATAACCGAGCCGCATACTTTAACGCGTATTTCGAAAAAGCTGCACAAGCGGTAAATGTGTTGAAGCACTCCGAAACCCTAAAAAATGAAAGTAGTGGTGGCGATTCTAGTGGAGGTGGTGGATTTGATTTTATGATGCCTAGCAGCGATGAAGTAGAGTCCGATGAAGAAACCCCTAGTGAAAGTGAAAGTGAAACTGAAGATGATCCTTTTGCCAGCGATGAAGCGGGAGACTTTGGTGGTGAAGTCAGTACTGGTTTATCGTTAAGTGACTTTTTAGAAGAGCAGAAAAATAATCTAGGTGTAGCCGACATCATTATTACTTCGGCAACCGGCACCGTACTGCACTCCACAAATAGTAGCATTACTGGAAATTTTATTGATCCAGATGGCGTAACCTTCGACCGTGCACGTACAGGTACTTACTTCTCGTCCATTCTTCGCGATGCAAAAACAAAAAAATATTTTACCTACGCTGCTGGAGCTTACACCACGCAAACGGGTAATACGAATATTATTCTCGCTAAACTCGATCTTACACCTGCTTACGATGTATTGAAAAATTATTTAGGATTAGGCAAATCGGGTGAAGTAATCCTTGCCCGGCAAGATCCAATCTCACAAAAAATAGCGCTAGTAAGTCCGCTGCGTAACGATACCACTGCTGCTATTGTACTCCGCGAATCAAAAGATCCGGTAGTGAAGGCATTTTTACCAGCGTTTGAAGGTAAATCAATGGACGCTGTTGGCATTGACTATCGCGGAGAGAAAGTATTGAACGTCTCTCGAAAAATTGATCAGGCTAACATTGTTCTCATCGCAAAAATTGATTTAACAGAAGCCAACGGTCAGGCAGAGCAACTTCTTAACCTGTTTATCTATGCAGGTTTATGCATTGTAGCACTCGCTACGTTACTAGCCATGACCTTTGCGCGATCGCTTACGCGCCCACTTTATGCCATGCGTAATACATTAAGTATGGTAGCGCAGGGTGTGTTACCCGAAGCAACTGAAGATAACGGCAATGATGAGTTTGGGCAAATGAGCACTAAAGTAAATGAACTCGTACATACCTTAAAAGGTAATGCGGGCTTTGCTCAAAAAATTGGGGAAGGTAAATATGATACGGCCTTCTCGCCTGCCAGCGAAAATGATATTTTAGGCATGTCGCTCATTAACATGCGCAACAACCTTATTGAAAACGAACGCAGAGATAAAGAACGCAACTGGATTGTGCGAGGTGTAGCAGAGATTAGCGAACTGCTTCGTATGCACGACTCCATTGATGAGTTGGGTCAGGATGTGGTTAAATTTATTCTCGATAAAATTGGCGCCATACAAGGAGCGTTTTATAGTGTGAATGATGATGACGCGCGCCATCGTGTTATTGAAATGCGTGCGAGTTATGCCTACTCGCGTAAAAAATACCTCAAGGCATCTTTTAAGTTTGCCGAAGGATTGGTGGGACAAGCTGCAGCCGAAAAAGATACTGTACTACGCACTGAAATACCTGACGAATACGTTACGCTTACCTCCGGTATTTTGGGCGATCAGCGACCTACCTGTATTCTTATCGTTCCGCTTATTACCAACGAAGAA
>CAYNKN010000099.1:0-4936 GCA_964397805.1 uncultured Chryseolinea sp.
GAGATATCCCAAATAACATTGCTAAAAGCCTGATAGCGCTTGATAACATAATCAAAATACTGATTATCTTCTTTCGAATACATATCCGGCCAATTCACTTTTTTATTCCAGACGTAAATCATCAAATGTGCATCCAATCCCACTGTTTGCATATACGCAATAACCCTATCAAGGTGTTGAAAGAAGGAAATATTCAACTTGGTAAAATCAGGTTTATCGTTAGTTCCCTCAAACAGCGTATAAGGTAATTTACCATAAAAATATTCTGCCGGAACTTTATCATCAACTTTCCAGGTTACATCATGCGCATACACGTTCATGACCACATGATTAAATCCGTTCTCTTTAACATGCGATAAAATTTGTTTGGTTTTAGGCAGTGTATTGGAATTTGTATAGTCTAATGCGAATAACCAATCTAACTCGAAGGCTAACATAAAATGTGGTGTACCATCTTCGTAGATAAAATGCTGTGCATTTTTAGAATCAACACCTACCGCTCCATGTTGATCGGCACGTGTGTTTGCTGTAATGGTAATGCTTCCGGTCAATCCGCTCAATGCTGCCAAAGAAGAGTATGTCTCGTACTTCCATACCCCGATTTGAGCAGACGAAAAGCGACTAACCCATTGATTAGTGCCATTGTAGAATCCCGGTACGCGCAGTACTTCACCACGAGGGCTTGTATACACGGCTCCGAACGTTACATCAAATGGATTTTTTAATTGACCCAGTTTAGCAGTGAATGCAATATCTACAGGTTGCCACTGCTCCACCTTAACTAGATCATTCTTTTTATAAGAAATTTCTCTTATTTGCGCTGAGCAAATACCAATGGATGCCACAAAAATAAAAAGGTAAACATAAGTATA
Organism: uncultured Chryseolinea sp.; assembly: GCA_964397805.1. GTDB lineage: Bacteria > Bacteroidota > Bacteroidia > Cytophagales > Cyclobacteriaceae > Chryseolinea. The sequence goes on from CAYNKN010000099.1 coordinate 873, forward strand.
CTTCATACTAGTAATAGTTTAGTGTGTACTTACTTCGTGTTGGTTATCTACTGTTGGAGTTGGAGTTGGAGTTGGAGCTGGAGCATGAGTCTCATAGTCATCAGCTCTAAGTTCAGTATGAAAGAAATGAATTTTATCCATTTTAAAACCGGGCGATCGTCCTCCAATAAAAAATTCATTCGTTCCCTTCTTTAAGGTTACTTTTGGTGGATCAACAAACTGATGATCGCCTAAATCGTAGCGGGTATCCCATCCCCATTTTTTATGACTGTAGTGTGAAAATGTTTTAATCCATTCACCCTCACCGAGCTTCGTAAAAATATCGTTGTTCTCTGTGAAATCATCAGGATGATCATGGCGGTTAAAAATTCTAAAGTAATAATCTCCAGCTTGTTCTACCTGTAGAACAAATTTAAGTACACCCATTTCGTGGTTGTAATTTATTCCTTCACCCTCCCACTCCAGATAACCAGCACCTGAAAAACCTATATCGTTATTCTTAAATTTCCATCCGTTTATTGAGACCTCTTCTATATCAATTTCTATTAAGCCCGATACTTCTTGATATACCTTTTCTGATTCGGGTTTTGTGCATGAAGCAATAAATAGTAAGATGATTATCCATGTGCAGTGTCTTGTTGTTTTCATGTGTTAATATTTTTTTAGTGAATGCTCAGATAGAATCGCCTGAATTAACATGCAGTTGGTTATAAAGCATTTGTATGGCGATTTCATGTACTATCATTTTATAGAAGTATTAGGTGGTAAACTGCAAATGATCGAAGTGTATTTCATGTTAATTAATTTTTTGATGAAAACGAAATGGGCTTGCTTGGATTTACGGTAAACCAAATCGTAATAGCGATTACATTTAATACAGCACCTACAATAAAGAATGGTGTTACTGAACCGGTCCAATCTTTTAGATACGGAAAAGCAAGTGCTGTAATAAACGAGCCTAAATTACCGGCCATGTTCATAGTACCTGAAACCGCACCTGAATGAAGTTTCCCGATGTCGACACAAAACGTCCATGAGGGGCTCAACGTCATGTCTGCACCAAAAACAGCAATCGATAAAAATACAACCGCCACAATCACATCGGTTGCTAATAAACTGGCCAATAAACCTATGGCTGCAAGCGAAAAACCAATTACTGCCGGAATAACACGCGACCACCGAAGACTGCCACGTTTATAAATAAAATCTACCAGCCAACCAGAAAAAATATTACCAATAGCACCGGCTATTAATGGCAACGATGCATAAAAACCTGCTTCCACATTAGTGAGTGTAAATTGCTCTTTGATATGTGGAAAAAGCCAGGTTAAGCAAAAGAAGAACGTAAAGTTACTGGCAAAGTATTGCGCCATCGCTTTCCACATATTAGGCGAAGTAAAAATCGATCTGATTGCAAATTTAGATTTCGTTTTTTTTTGATGACCTTCTGCCGACTTTGATAACCTGATTTCTTCTTTCTCGGAAACTGAAATCAAGGGATGATCTTCTGGATTATCGCGAAAGAAAAAGAACCATAATGCTGCCCAAACAACCCCAATAAAACCTAATAAGAAAAAAGAAATCCGCCATCCGAACGAATCAATAATAAGCGCGATTATGGGCAACGAAAATGCCGCACCAAATCGCCCACCCGAAAAATTAATTCCATTAACAATTCCTCGCTCGCGAATAGGAATCCAATGGTACACGGCTTTTGCTACGCCCGGATAAGCACCTGCTTCGCCCACACCGAACAAGAAGCGAACAATAAATAAAGTAATGTATGATGTTACTGCACCAGTGATGGCGGTGAAAATTGACCAAAGACTAACAACAAGGGTTAGTATTTTCCGCGGGCCAAAACGATCGGCCAACATACCAAAAGGTGTTTGAAACAACGCATAGCCTAGTGCAAATATGGAAAGTACCCAACCAAACTGTTTATCAGTAAGCGATAGTGCTTCTGTCATGGGATCTTTCGCTACCGATATGGCTACCCGATCAACCAATACCAACATAGAAAGTAAGAAGGTACCCCCTACCATGATATATCGGCTGGCTATAAAAGGTTTGGTGGTAGGTAGATTCATTACGTGGAGCTGTTGTAGCGAGGATTAAGAATTAATATCCGTTAGAAAAGGTATTCAGTACTTCTACTACAATTTCTTCATCCCAAGCGGCATTCAATGTTCCTGCAATAGCTATTGCACCAACTAATTTTCCGTGTATGTATATAGGATACCCGCCTTGCAGTGGGCAATACGTAATTTTATTAGAAGGATTAAGCATGGGTGTGCGCCCGGATAGAATAGTTTTTTCAAGATCACTGGTAGGTCGCTGAAAGCTGATGGCAGTCACCGCTTTATCGATAGCAATAGCCACTGCGGCAATCATGGTATTATCCCAGCGCTCCGCTAAAATTAAATTACCGCCATCATCAACAATGGCCACGGCACCTGGCGCATTTCGCTTTTGAGCAGCTGATGCAGCCAGCTTCGCCAAATAGTGTGCTCCGGCAAGCGATAATTTTTCACTATGAATAGTAAACGATATAGTGTCTGTGGTTATCATATTCTGTACATCTCTTCCCGAACTAATTGGAGTAAGGTCATGGCATTCTCCTCCTTCATTAACTTCTTATACTTGGCTTTATCTAATGACTGCATGAGGTTATAAATGCCAAGCGACATGCGTGTGTGATTATTAAAAAAATCAAGCATGTCAAATATCCGTGGCGATGCATCAGTCGTATAATATTTGTCGTAGCCATACTCCTGAGCATAAAACAAAAATTCGGCATAGTGTAAAAAATTCCGGGTAGCTCCTGCTAAGTCCCAATCAAAACGAATATCATTATCATTTGTATGGAGATAGTAATCCACACCCGACTCAGCACATAGCGCAATACACTGGGCTGGGTTTTCCTGTGCATACAAAGCGTGACCAAAATCGATCGTTACACCTACGTTAGGTAACCCTACCTGTTTGATCAATAGCAATGTTTTGGCGCACGTATCAAGTTGACAGTGTACGCGTGTTTCAGAATATTTATACTCGATAAAGAGAGGAACTTCGGGTAGATAAGATGCTGCTTCAGTAACCGACTCCACCATATAATTCCAGGTTTTACCGTAGTCGATTTGAAACAAATTATCATAGCCATCAGAAAGCGGACAGCATGTAACCAACGGTGCGCCTACTGCCTTTGCAAAATCTTTGGCGCCCTTGATAATGTCGATAGCTGATTTCCGTAGGTCTGGATTATTTCTGGATAACGCTCCGGCTACCCATTGAGGTTCTTTTTTGATGTTGGCATTAATAGCAGCAAAGTTTAGCTTAAACTCTTTCATGAGAGCCTGCGTTTCTGAGGCATCGCCTGTCTCATAGGGATAAACAACTTCAACACCATCACAACCTTCAATCTGTGTAACTAACGATAAGCGCTCGCGCAGGTCGGATGGCTTTTGATATTCAGAAAAACGATCTTGAGTTTTACTTAGAAAGGCGGTAATAATACTTTGCTTCATTATAGTATAGAATTAAAAATTAGTCGACAAGTTGTGTAGCGCGCACAATATCCGGATCGGTAAACTTATCGAAACCATCGCGCACACAAGTTGAGAAAGAGTACATCACCGCGCCTTCTGAACCTGCCTGAAACCAATGCTTGGTACCCGGAGGTAAGTGTAATTGATCGCCCGGTTTTAGTACCACTTCGTGGCGCATTGTATAACAGTGTTCTTTTCCTTGCGGGATAAAGCCTTCTTTTAAAGTATCTTCTCCTGGTATGTAAAATCGCAGATTACCCGATACAGCACGAATTATTTCTTCTTTGCCAGGATCATTATCAACTGGTGGATGCCAATGTTCTGGTTCGGTTTGATTGGGTAGTAATACCAGTATTTTTCCAGAAATTCGATCGGTACTAAAATGTGTAAGTATTTGCACTCCCTCCTGCCGGATACTACTTAAGCCAAAATCAGCAACATCGATTGACTCAGCTTCTCGATCTGTAATCAGAATATTTGCCTCTTTAATCATGGAGGCAGCAACTTTTTGAATAG
>CAYNKN010000099.1:4946-9919 GCA_964397805.1 uncultured Chryseolinea sp.
AGTAAACTCACTTCGTTTAATTATAGAATGGGTGTAGCGTGTTTATTCTCTTTAATAATTTTAGCCTCTACAATTTCTTTTGATTTTAGTAAATGAATACGCATAGCTTGTTCTGCATCTAATGGACGATGCTGGGCTATGGCATCTACAATATCTAAATGCTCTTGTAAGGTTTCTTCCGGAGTTCGTATTAAGCCAATTCGTTCGATATAGGTGATCAGATTTCCTTGCTGGAAAAGTCTGTTCAAAAATTTATTTCCACAATTTTCTAAAATGAAATGGTGAAACTGTGCATCAACTTTTTTATAGGCCTCAAAATTGACTGGTAGTGTCTGTTGAAATGGTTTGAAAAATTTCTCTAAACGCTGAATATCTTTCAGCATAATATTTTCTGCTAGTAGTCTTGCCGCAGTAGATTCCAGCGCAATACGACAATCGAAGATTTCCAGTATTTCTTTATAATCAATAACCCGTATCTGAAAACCTGCCTTTGATTTAGGCTCAATCAAATTCTCTGCTTCTAACATTTGCAAGGCAACGCGCAACGGTGTTCTGCTTATGCCCATTTCTGCGGCCAACTTCTCTTGAACAATTTTTTGTCCGGGAATAAGCCCACCGTTCAGAATCATTTTTTTTAATTCCTTATACGCTTGTAATCCCAATTCATCATTTTTAATCATAGCCGTTTTAGTTTTAAAGTTATCAGGTAACGAATTTCAACTTTTTTCCGGCAATAATTGCGATTCTAAATCAATCTTTCGCTTAGTGAGGTGTGAGTGATAGATACCTTCTACCACCTCAAGCGTTTTCATATATTCATCCAAACTGGTTTCGAATGGGAGTTGAAGCATTAAACTATTAATAAAGTGCTGTTGACAAGCCAACACACTGTCACCACAAAAGCCTATTGTGGGCGGATTAAAATCATGTTGTACGAATTTTTCGCCCAATGATTTACTAGTGATGGATCCATCTGCTTTCAACCATAAACTTCCTGCATTTCCTTCTACAACCATTTCGCCAAATGTATACCGGGGATTATTATAGTCTGGCTCATTATACCGATTAGCATCAAGTATACCTGTGGCACCAGATGCAAAGTGGAGTATAACTAAGCCGGCATCTTCTCCTTCCAAAATTGGATTATGCGTTTTAAGTTGCGCATAAACACCTTCAATTTCACCGGCTAAAAACCGAAAGGTATCTACAAAATGAACTCCGGTTTCATGGATCAATAGTCGGGGCATTGTTCTAAAATATGGCTGCCTGTCTAAGAAAGCATTCGCACCCCACGCATCGCCCATGCGCATCTTAAACGAAAGATGAAATAATCGATCACCTACAATACCTTGATTAATGAGTGTTTTAATTTTTCGATACCACGGTTGAAAACGCCAGTTCTCATGAACCATAAATCGTATTTTAGATGAGTCGATTAGCGCCTTTAGCGCATGTACTTCCTCTATGGTATTAGCCAATGGCTTTTGACAGATAATGTGTACGTTGTACTTCATTACCACTTGTAATAAGGCCATCCGTGAAGTCGGGGGCGTTATAATATCTACAAAATCCGGACGCTCCTTTTCCAGCATTTCATCCGTATCGGTATAACTTCGTGAGATAGAAAATTGCTGAGCCAATTGGTTTGCTCTCTCAGCATGGTGATCGCAGACTGCCGTGATTTCTACGTTTTGCATGCGCTTCCAGGCATCAACATGAAACTGACTAAAGTATCCGGCTCCAATAATAACCCCTTTAAGTTTGCTCATAGGGAGTATGCTTTAGTTGAAAGAACTTCATATACTGCAGACAGGCTATCATCCTGCCCAACATTTCCGGGGAATACAACGTAGGGCATATGCGGAAATTTGGCATCATTACCGAGCGACCATAGCGGTACACCAGGAATTAGCTGACCTTCCACGATAGCACGTTTCATACCCAATCCCCGAATAGCAATATCATTTGATGTAATACCCCCTTTCGCAATGATAAAACTGGGGGTGCATGTTAAACCAGCAACAACGTTAACGAGGTAGTCAGTAATTTGCTCGCCTACGGCCAAAGCCTCATCGGCATGATTACGCTGAACTAATTCGCGTGAAGTATACACTAAAACATCTTTGCCCGAAGCAATGTGTACATCAATTTGATGCGTTATAAATTGTAAAGAGGTCGAGACATCATTAGGGAATTGAACAATTAATTCAGTATTTATTTCGATTGGAACTACGTTCTGCTTACGCTGAAGATTTTCTACCTGCCTGGTGGTTTTAGGAACATACGACCCCACAACAATTAAACCACCGGCATCTGTTTGAACGTATTCTTGTTTTTCAACAGGAGCAGTAACTATGCCGGTAAAGGCAGCAATAAACGATGCAGCAGTACGAAATACAAACTGTTGACCTTGTGCCAGGCGTTTATAAATGGATAAGCAAACCCGCTCTAATTCCAAGTACGAAATGCTATTGACAATCATAAGTTGGCTTTCCGTTAACGAAGCCAATTGCTTAGTAATGCTATCTTGATCTTCTAAAATAGTATCCCGATGTAAACTGAGAATTTGTTCGCGCGTAATTTTACCATGAGATTTCTCCTCAATCCATTTCAGTAAATTCGATTGAGTAAATCCAAAACTTTTATCTTTTGCAAAAGGTGTTTCTGCCACAGGTATCCAATTGTCGTTCTCGTTGACATAATGAATGTCATCGTTGGTAATACGACCGCCCTCAAAAAAAGCAGGAATAAAAAGTAGCGGATGTGTGAATAGACCAGCAGCATCGGATAGTGCGTAGACTTCCTCTGGAAAGTGACCACGTAAAGTGGAATCACTTCGACTAACGAGTAAGAAATTTCTTCCGCTTTGCTTACTGGCTTGTTTTAGCGAAGTACCAATTTCAACTACCCGGTCTATAGCCTTTGCTAATGGTAAACTTCGTGTATTGGCGAGTATAAAAAAGAGTGGAGTTTTTTCTTCAAACTCTTTTTTCAATACATTAACTGTCCACTGACTTAAAACCGGCACGTGCTGTACGGTTTGTGTTCCCGTGGGATCATCATCCACCACTACCATCGTAACATCTAGTTGGTGAAACAACGATGCTAACGTGGTGGCTAATGGCCGATCTATAGTTGTGGAAGTTATCACTAGTTATATTTTCATCGGTTAATAATTGTTTTAAAGTAGACAGATGGAATCGCCTGAATTATTATGTCGTTGGATATAAAGCATTTGTATGACGATTTCATACTATGTTTTTTGCAACGACACGAGCCGGTGCACCATCTCCATTTTTAATCTTAAGCGGAAAAACCATTAGTGCTACTTTCTTAGAAGTAAGTAATGCTACGTTGCAAATACCCTCTACAATAATAACTTGACCGGAAAAAAGTATTTGATGAATCTTGCTAACCTCTTGCAAGTTATTTACATCAGCAACCGAAGGAGGTTCTACAGCAAGTATATTGGCCTTCCTGTTAACCAACCAAGTAGCCAGACTTTCGCTAACGCGTGGTAACTTGTTTCGATAGCGCTCGGGTGAGGTAGTAGCGTACTTACTCCATCCGGTGTGTAGTACTAGACTATCACCCGGTTCAAAGCACTCTCTTAGTGTTCCTAAATCTTCAGGCTTTAACAATGCACCATCAGAAGCTGAGGTTACATCGCATACCCATGCTTCACAAATTAATCGATCAAACGTAAGCTCATCTACATAAGACCCTTGCATACCAAAATGAACGGGCGCATCAATATGTGTTCCTGAATGTGAGTATAGCGTTATGTCATTCGCATTCCATCCATCGGTTTCTAAATACCGCGATTGTTTCATAGAAACACCCGGCATGGTAGCGGTAATAGTTTGCGTTAGATCGATAAATTCCATGCTATTTTTTTAATGATTCAATCACTGCATCTGTAAATGAATTTGTACTGGCGTTACCGCCTAAGTCTTTTGTTTTGATGCCTGATTGAAGAACAGTCTCTATAGCATCTACTATTTTACTAGCAGCCTCTTGTTCTCCCAAATGATTCAGCATAATGGAACCCGACCAGATTGTACCCACCGGGTTGGCCAATCCTTTTCCGGCAATGTCAGGTGCTGATCCGTGAATAGGTTCAAACATCGAAGGATATTCGCGCTCCGGATTAATATTGCCGCTGCCGCCAAGTCCTAAGCTTCCCATAATACCACCCCCTAAGTCGCTGAGGATATCACCGAATAAATTGGTAGTGAGAATAACATCAAAATACTCGGGATGTAAAATGAAGTTAGCACTGGCATTATCGATATACATTTTCTCTAACCTAACATCGGGATAGTGTTTAGAAACCTCTTCAATAACAGCATCCCAGTACTTTAAGCTATGGATAAGTGTATTTGATTTGGTTACATTAGTTAGCTTTTTTCTTCTGGTTTGAGCCAGCTTAAATGAATAATGAGCAATGCGTTCTATTCCTTTTCTCGAAAAGATGCTGATGTCAGTTGCAAATCCTTCTGCCGACTCTGGTCTGAAAAAAGAGCCAGCTTGTACAAACTCACCCTCATTGTTTTCGCGTATCACAACGAAGTCTATATCATCGGATGTTTTATTGCGCAACGGACTTTGTAAACCTTTGAAGAGTTTTACTGGTCTGTAGTTTACATACTGTTGAAATGCTGTGCGTACTTTAAACGTATAAAGTTTTGCCGGTAGCGTATCGTCAACATGGGGTAAACCAACTGCACCAAAAAAGACAGCATCAAATTTCTTCAAGGTTTCTAAACCTTCTTCGGGCATAAAAGCACCATCGCGCTGAAAGCGACCGGCACCCCAATCGAATTGTGTTGATGTTAATGTAAAATTGAATTGCTCCGCTGCAACCTGTAGTACTCGCCATGCTGCGGGAATAATTTCGTGACCAATACCATCACCGGGAACAACTGCTATCTGATAGGTTTTCATGAAAAGAAATAATCGTTTATAAATAG
>CAYNKN010000100.1:0-9889 GCA_964397805.1 uncultured Chryseolinea sp.
AAATATTGGTGGAGCACTAGGGCCAATTATTGCCATGCATGTACGCGAAGATTTTGGGATTGAGTATGTTTTAGTAATGTCTTCTATTACATCACTGCTTCTTTTTTTTGGTACCCTTTTCTTTTTTAAAGAACCCGTAAGTGTGCATGATCAAATCATTGAAAAGCGAACTTTTGGTAAAGTGTTTGGCGATATGATTCTGGTTTTTGGTAACCTCCGCTTTATTTCATTTCTAATAATCTTCTCTGGTTTTTGGTTGATGTTTTGGCAGATATTTTACCTCCTTCCTTTTTATGGAACAGATGTGTTAGATTTTCAAAAATTTGAGCTACTAGAAACTATCGATGCTATTTGTATTATTTTCTTTACAGTGCCAGTAGCGGCACTGGTAAAAAGATTAAAACCAATTACGGCCATGACGTTGGGTTTTGTTATTGCCAGTGCCTCGTGGATTATTATCGGCACGTTTGAATCGGTTCTCGCTACTATGATTGGTATTGGTTTTTTTGCGTTGGGAGAAGCCACCCAAGCACCAAGATTCTATGAGTATGTTAGTAAACTAGCGCCTAAAGATCAAGTCGGTACTTTTATGGGCTTTGCATTTTTACCTGTAGCGCTGGGTTCGGTAGGAGCAGGGTATGTAGCAGACTGGTTAAGAAATTCTTATTTACAAAGTAATCCATCACTCATGTGGTTTATCGTTGCCGGTATTGGCTTTACCTCAACTGTACTTATGATTATCTATAATATATTTTTTGGAACTAAAACCAATTCATAAATTCTCATTAACCTAACCCTATGGAAGAATCAAAATCCTTTAAACCCTACATTGCTCCTGAGCAAAACATGGCTGAGTTCACAGTGAAGTCGGTAGTATTTGGTGCCTTGTTTGGAATCTTGTTCGGTTGCTCAACAGTATACCTTGCACTAAAAGCTGGACTTACCGTATCGGCTTCGATACCCATTGCTGTTATCGCTATTACGTTAGGGCGTAAATTTTTAAAAACCACTATTCTCGAAAACAACATTATTCAAACAACCGGATCGGCTGGTGAATCAGTTGCTGCAGGCGTGGTGTTTACCTTACCCGGATTTTTATTTTTATCGCCCGGAGAAAACGGAATTAGTGTTGGCGAGGATTACTTTAACTATTTAACCATTCTTATTCTGGCTGCTTTTGGTGGTGTGTTAGGAACGTTAATGATGATTCCGTTACGAAGATCATTAATTGTAAAAGAACACAACACATTACCTTACCCGGAAGGAACTGCTTGTGCTTCTGTTTTACAAGCCGGTGAAAAGGGTGGTGTTTTTGCGGCTACTGCTTTTCTGGGAATGGGTATCGCTATGGGCTATGCAATACTTCAAAAAGTATTTCATGTTATTGCAGAAACCCCTGCTTTTGTTACTAGTCAGGTAAATAAATTTTGGCCATCGGCTACTACCAATGCAGAAATTACACCGGAGTATTTAGGTGTAGGATACATTATCGGTCCCAAGATTGGCGGAGTGTTGGTGGCAGGCTCGGTGCTTGCGTGGTGGGCAATCATTCCATTGTTGGCTACACTCGTACCCATGGAGCAGGTAGCCCAACAGTTAGTAACGTTAGGATACTTAGCTGATGTCAATACACCCGGAGGAAAAGGAAACTGGGATCCAGTTACTCAAACATTTATGAATCCCTCTAGTGCGCTTTATTTTGCGTACATCCGTCAGATTGGTGCTGGTGCTGTTGCTGCTGGTGGATTTATTACGTTGATGAAAACAATCCCTACGATCATCAGCTCGTTTCGCGATAGCATGGCATCACTAAAAGAAAAATCGACCACAGGCATTCTACGTACAGAGCGTGACCTCTCTTTTAAGGTCGTGATTTTTGGAAGTATTGCATTAGTCGTGCTTATGGTCGTGCTGCCAGGCATACCTGGTGAGAACATGCTGCAAAAATTATTGATCGGTGTACTCATCATTGTTTTCGGATTCTTTTTTGTAACGGTAGCAAGTCGCATTGTAGGTTTAGTAGGTTCTAGTAATAGTCCAATTTCAGGGATGACCATTGCCACACTTATGGGCACGTGTTTAATCTTTACCGCTGTTGGTTGGAGCGGAAAATTGTTTGAACCGCTAGCGTTAGTAGTAGGCGGTATGATTTGTATAGCGGCTGCGAATGCTGGAGCTACCTCTCAAGATTTAAAGACAGGTTACTTGGTAGGAGCCACACCACGCTATCAGCAAATTGCCTTATTTATTGGCGCCATTGTTTCGGCTATCGCGATTGGTATTGTGGTTAAAGTATTAGATACACCAACGGCTGATATGGCTGCGCAAGGTATTACACATGCCATTGGTAGCGAGCGCTATGCTGCACCACAAGCTACCTTAATGGCTACGTTGGCTAAAGGTATTTTGTCGTATAACCTCGACTGGCAATTTGTAATGGTAGGTGTTTTTATAGCGGTGATGATTGAGCTTTGTGGAATTAAAGCATTGGCATTTGCTATTGGTTTATACTTACCGCTTTCTACAACACTTCCAATTTTTATTGGTGGTGCCATTAAAGGTTTTGTTGATTGGCGAAGCGAAAGAAAGGGAGAAGTAAAACAAGATGATGAACTTGGTAAAGGTAGCCTTTTCGCTACTGGTTTAATTGCTGGTGGAGCGTTAGCAGGTGTGATCGTGGCTTTGCTCTCGGTAAATGATTCCATCTTTGAAAAGATGAAACATATTAGTGCCGAACATTTTTTGGTAGATGTATTGAGCGAAGAGGGATATGCTATTTTAGGCGTATTGTTTTTTACGGTAATGGCCTTTATGCTTTATCGTTTGTCAACTAAAAAGTAATGAGCGCTGTCTGCTGAAGGATTTATTCTGAATACCTTTAGCAGACAGCTTTATTTTTATACTTTCAAAAAAATACTATTAGCGGTAGTATTATCCAACATACTCAACCCGATGTAATACTGTGTTTGAAATTTTGTGGATTAAAAAGTTGTGTTTCATTTCACCTTTAACACATTCGAAAGCGGTAAATTCTTCCGGATTGATATTCCAAAAAAATGAAGCCGCCTGTAACTCGGTATCTGAAATGGTATGGCGAATTTTTTCTACCTCATCATACGAAATAACACGACTTACTGTATCGGCCAGATTTGCTGTGCGATGAAATGGAAGGCTAGCAATAATATCGGGTACGCGTGCAGGTGTCTCGTATGTAAAGTAGCGAACATCATGACCGCTCAGGTATCTTACATGAATGCCCAAGGTAGAGGCAACGTCTAATTCGTCTAAAGCTTTTTGTGGTAATGTATCAGCTAATGACGTATAAAATACAACCGGTGCTCCCTCGTCAATTGTATAAGTATACGGATCACTTGGTTTTTTAAGGAGGATCATCGAAAAAAACAGAAGTATCGGAACGAGGAGCGTGCTGTATTGAATGATGGATTTCAATTTCATAGCGTTTAATTTTGAAACTAAAGATAGGTGGAATAGCTGTTTGCTAAATATATGTAGTTCGAATTTCACAATGAAAGTAAGATGAATTGTGCAAATCGTTTAACAGATCAAAAAAAAAGTCCTACCAACTTGGTAGGACTTTTTTATAAAATATTTATTGTACGATTACATCATACCACCCATTCCACCGCCACCATGTGGCATAGCAGGAGCAGCATGTTCTTCAGGAATCTCAGAAACAACAGCTTCGGTAGTAAGGAGTAATGACGCAATAGAAGCGGCATTCTCTAAAGCCAAACGAGTTACTTTTGTTGGATCAATAATACCTGCATCAAAGAACGCTTCAAATTTATTGTCGCGTGCATTGTAACCGAAATCTTTTTTGCCATCGCGAACTTTGTTCACAATAACAGAACCTTCCTGACCAGCATTTTCTGCAATGGTTCTTAACGGAGCCTCTAACGACAGACGAATAATGTTTACACCTGTAGCTTGATCTTCGTTTTCGAGGTTAAGATCTTTTAAATCTTTTAAAGAATCTAATGCACGGATGTACGCAACTCCACCACCGGGTACAATACCCTCTTGAACGGCAGCGCGTGTAGCATGCAAGGCATCATCAACACGATCTTTCTTCTCTTTCATTTCAACTTCTGTTGCAGCACCAATGTATAAGATGGCCACACCGCCAGAAAGTTTCGCTAAACGCTCTTGTAATTTTTCTTTATCGTAGTCAGACGTAGTGGTTTCAATCTGAGCTTTGATTTGAGCCACACGACCTTGGATGTCAGCTTTTTTACCAGCACCATTTACGATGGTAGTATTGTCTTTGTCGATGTTGATTTTCTCTGCGCGACCAAGCATATCTAACGTAGCTGCTTCTAATTTGAAACCTTGCTCTTCAGAAATCACTTGTCCACCAGTTAAAATCGCGATGTCTTCTAACATAGCTTTTCTGCGGTCACCAAAACCAGGTGCTTTAACAGCGGCTACACGTAGCGCACCACGAATTTTATTTACTACTAAAGTAGCTAATGCTTCACCTTCTACTTCTTCAGAAATAATCAACAAAGGCTTACCTGTTTGAGCAGTTTGCTCGAGCACAGGAAGCAATTCTTTCATGCTGCTGATTTTTTTGTCGTAGATTAAAATGTACGGGCTTTCTAATTCAGCCTCCATTTTCTCTGTGTTTGTAACGAAGTATGGTGATAAGTAACCACGATCGAACTGCATACCTTCTACCGTTTTCACTTCGGTTTCAGTACCTTTTGCTTCTTCTACCGTAATCACACCATCTTTACCTACTTTATCCATAGCGTCAGCAATCATCTTACCGATGGTTGTGTCGCTGTTAGATGAAATAGTAGCTACTTGAGCAATTTCGTTTGAATCTTTTATTTTTTTAGACTGCTTCTTCAGGTTTTCAACAACGGCAGTAACCGCCTTGTCAATACCACGCTTTAAGTCCATTGGGTTTGCACCAGCAGCAACGTTTTTAATACCGTGCGAGTAGATAGCTTGTGCTAATACGGTAGCTGTAGTAGTACCATCACCAGCTGCATCGGCTGTTTTAGAAGCTACCTCTTTCACAAGCTGAGCGCCCATGTTTTCAATAGCATCTTTTAATTCAATTTCTTTAGCAACAGAAACACCATCTTTTGTAACAGTTGGTGCTCCAAATTTTTTGTCGATAATAACATTACGACCTTTAGGGCCGAGGGTAACTTTTACGGCATCCGCCAATTTGTCTACACCTTTTTTAATCTTGTCTCTTGCGCTGGTGTCAAAAGTTATTTCTTTAGCCATGATTTTAAATGTTTTGGGTTGATGAATTAAATGATTCCGAAAATGTCAGCATTACGCATAATCAGGTACTCTTGGCCATCGATGGTAATTTCAGTACCGGCATATTTGCCATACAATACACTGTCGCCAACTTTAACAGTTACAGGTTTGTCTTTCAGACCTTCGCCAACGGCTACTATTTTTCCTTTTTGAGGCTTTTCTTTTGCGGTATCAGGGATGATGATACCAGAAGCAGTTTTGGTTTCAGCTTCAGCGGGCTCTACTAATACCCGGTCTTCATTTGGTTTGAAGTTAATTTTAGCCATATAAATTTAGATTGTTTTAAGGTTAAACAAATTCACCTACACGGCTTATCACCTTTTGTGCCATGGCTAAAAGTGGCATGAATTACAGCCATTATTGCAGAATTTGACACATTCGAGCGGCAAATCATGCCTAGAATAACTCTTTTTCAAACGAATGTGACAGGCTGATGGACAGAAAGTCAGCTAATCACAAGAAGTTATCCACATCAATTTGTCCGGCACTTATGGTTCGTAATGGTTAAATTCATTTTTATCGTTCTTTCGCACTTTCCTTTCATCACTTGCCCGATATACTTCAAATTGATTAAATTTTGAACCATAAAGGTTTTAGTTAGGACTGCGGCTAACCTTATCATCTTAAAAAATCTTACTTATGGAAAAATTGTCGAAAGATTGGCTAACAGAAGGGTTGATTGATTTCGAGTATAAGAAGTATGTGTTACTAGGCTATTTACAAACGGTTAGAAATTCATTTAATAAGGTAGAGTTGTATCCGTTTTTGGGTGATTTAGTTTTTCATTATCGAAACCTGAATGCCGTGAAGGATAACAAAGCATTGATTCGAGATGCCTTTCCAAAAGAGTTATCGCTGGAAGATTTTAAGAAACTAGAACTTAGCTATCGCAAGTTAATTGAAGATGATAGTGTAATGAGTGAGTTGGAAGCGATTATTGATTTTGCGCTTCCGCAGATTAAAGATTCGGTTGCCGAAGGGTCGGTGATTTATGAGTATGTAGAATCGAATTGTGAGATTTCTCCCATAGGCGTTACACCTTTATATGCACGCGAAGGATATTTGTTTGTAACACAACCTCCCGAAAAGGAGACCAGAATTTTCCGGTATCAGATGAGTATTTTTGAAGGAAGCCAGGAACAACTGCGCAGCTTAAATACAGAGTTTGTTGATTGTGTTGAGAAAAATTTGGTGAATACGTATGAGCAACTTAAGCTGATGTTGGTAAGACGTTTTAAAGATTTGCCCAATCCGGCAGCGTACCTTATTCATACACGAATGAAGTTTCCGTTTACAGAAACATTGATGCCGGTAGCTAAGCGCTTATTTGTAAAGCACCTTTCGAATGCAGCATAATTAAATTTTATTGAAAGAGAATTTAGAAGATTCGATCGATTCCGAAGAACTTATCAATAATGATAAGTAATGAAAATACACCTAACACCCACGGACAAATGTAACGGATGGTAATGGTGATGTAACGTGCTAAAAAGGAATGACGAAATAATGGATTACCTTCTGATAGTTCAGCAATTAAATTCGCAGTGCCCCATCGTTTAGCAATAAAAATCGACATCAGGCAGCCTCCTAAGGGTAAACTAATATCCGAAAATAATTCACTCACAAAATCAAGGGTGGAGCGATCTTGATAAAAAGGGAGTGACGAAAAAATTTCTACCGCACCTTGAGATAACATGCTGGGCAAACCAATAATAAAAATGAATAGAGCCAATACCCAGGTAATAATTTTTCTATTCAATTTATGCTTGTCAACAAAATAGGCTACAGGTACTTCCAATAATGAAATGGTAGAGGTTAGTGCGGCAAAGCAAAGTAATAGAAAGAACCCACCTCCAATTACTTTTCCGAGTATGGGTCCCATGGCGTGAAAGATTCCGGGCAATACAACAAAAACGAGTGCAGGTCCTTGCGCGGGCGATTGTCCTTGTGAAAATACAAGTGGAAAAATGAGTAATCCGGCTAACAACGCCACCGACATATCCACCATTGTAATGGTAGCAGCCGAAGAAATTATATTTTGCTTTTTATCGAAGTAGGAGCCGTAGGTAATCAGGGCTCCCATACCCAGTGACAGGGAAAAGAATGCCTGCCCCATAGCCGAGTAAATAGTTTTTAGGTTGATCTCACTGAAATCGGGTAACAAGTAAAAGCGAATGCCATCCATCGCGTTAGGCAATGTTAGGCTGTATACAATAAGCGAAATCAAAATAATAAACATAGTCGGCATCATAATTTTAGACGCCCGTTCAATACCACCTTGCACACCTTTTACCACAATAAAGGCGGTGATAAACATGAAGCAAAACGAGAAGATAAGGTTATCCCAAAAATCAACTACATACCTTCCGAAGAAAGCACCATAATTGGATTCATCTAGTAAATCACTAAACGATATTTCTAAAAAGTAGCCGAACGCCCAACCTGCAACCACATTGTAAAATGAAAGAATCATAAAGCCGCACAAAATTCCGAATAGCCCCAGGTTCCCCCATTTTTTTCCACCTAGCTTGGTGTATGAACTGGAAGCATCTAACCCTACATGCCGGCCAATGGCGATTTCACCAACCATAATAGGGTAGCAGAATAAAAAGGTTAACACAACATAAATTAATAAAAACGCTGCACCACCATTTTCACCTACCTCGTATGGGAATTTCCAGATGTTACCTAACCCAACGGCTGAGCCTGCTGCGGCCAAAATAAAACCAAGTCGACCTGAAAAATTGCCCCGTGTTGCCATGTAGCGATACTTGTTTGGAGATTAGAAGGCTGCCAAAATAGACCTTAAACTTTAATTATCAAACAGCGGTTAACATACCGTTATTATTCTGTAAACAAGAAGGGTTAACAAAAGGGAACTTTATGACATTTACCTTTTATCACGAAATGATAAGGGGTAACTTCACCCCCGGAAAGTAGATGAAGGTATATGGAAGAATTTAGGAAACTGACTACACAAGAAAAGGCATTACGCATAAATCTCTCGCGTGAAATTTATGGTTCGTTTGCTGAGATTGGAGCAGGGCAGGAGGTGGCCGCTAATTTCTTTAAAGTAGGTGGTGCCTCTGGCACGGTAGCCAAAACCATGTCGGCTTACGACATGAAGTTTAGTGATGCTATTTATGGGGTTTGCGAACGCTACGTATGCGAAGATCGCCTTACCCGTATGCTCGATCATGAATTTGTATTACTACCCGAACGGCTACCACATCGAATTGAATCAACACGTTTTTTTGCTTTCGCTGATACCGTAGAAATTTTGAATTACGAACGTACCAATCAAGGGCATGGTTGGATTGGTTTACGTTTTCAACTGCAACCACAAAGCGAGCCTAACGATTGTGTCATTCATGTAAAGATGCATGACAATGATCCCTTACAACAACAATACGCACTAGGCGTAGTAGGTGTTAATATGTTATACTCCACCATGTTTTTGAAAGACCCAGAAGAAATTCTGATGTCGTTACTAGATGGGTTAACGGTTCGTAGATTAGAGATTGATATGTTCCGATTAAGTGGCCCCGATTTTAAACATGTCGATAATCGCTTAATGGCATTGAAGCTCGTGAAGAACGGACTTACCAAAGCAGCCATGTTTGGCCCAAGTGGAAACGTAATGCAGCCTTCGGATGAACTGTACAAAAAGAACATTTTGGTGTTACGCGGAAGGTTTAGACCGCCAACCCATGTTAACGTAGATATGTTGTTGGCTGCGCGCAGACAGTTTAGAAAAGAAGCAGATGTAAAAAAGCCCGACATGATGCTGATTACAGAGCTTACATTAAATGATTTAAGTCCGGATGGAAAAATAGATGAGACCGATTTTCTGCATCGTGCAGATATCCTGTGTTCGTTGGGGCAAAATGTATTGATTTCAAATTACTTCGAATATTATCGATTAGTAGACTACTTAAGCAAAATCACGCGTGGAAAAAAAATCGGTATTATTCTCGGGATTTTTGCCTTGCAAAAAGTATTTGAAGAAAAAACATACGAGAATACGCGTGGCGGAATTTTAGAGTGCTTCGCTTCTCTGTTTGGTAGTAACATCAAACTTTATATTTACCCAGCGGCTAAACCAGGCACAGGCGAACTCTTTACACTAAAAGATTTTGAGGCAGAACTTCCGGATAATCTCAAAAATTTGTTCCGCTTTTTAATGGATAACAACAAGTTGGAAGATGTTTACGATGCCAATACACGCAACCTTCATATCATTTCCGACAACGTATTAGCTATGATTAAAAAAGGTGAGTCGGGATGGGAAAAGTTCGTTCCACATAAAGTAGAAGAAGCAATAAAGGAATATGGCTTATTTGATTTCCCTACACCTATAGAAACAAAACAAGTAACTATCGGAGAATAGTAATAAACAATACTTGTTACTTGCCAAGCCAAATACTTTTTAAATACCTGGCTTGATAAAGTGGAATGAAAAGTTTCCACGCGTCCTTCTCTTCAATTTTTTCCAGTCGAAGAAGTCTGATAATATAAAGCACCGGACTGTATACAAGTGTATAGGTTAGCCAAGATGCACCCAACCAGAACTTGCCGTAATAGTGGC
>CAYNKN010000101.1:0-9878 GCA_964397805.1 uncultured Chryseolinea sp.
TCGACTAGGCACGTTTATAAAATGGAATCCGGCCATAAAAACACATGCTGATCAACAAGAAATCTTTAAGGCTCTTTTAGATGATCGAATAGATGTTGTTGCCACCGATCATGCACCTCATACACTCGATGAAAAACAGAACCCATACTTTAACGCTCCCTCAGGAGGGCCCTTGGTGCAACATAGTTTAGCCGCTATGTTAGAATTTTATCATCAGAAAAAAATAACGTTAGAAAAAATAGCACAAAAGATGGCGCATAATCCTGCCATTTTATTTCAACTTAAGGATAGAGGATTTATTCGTGAAGGATACTTTGCAGATTTGGTATTGGCCGACTTAAATAAGCCGTGGACGGTAAGTAAGGAAAATATTCTGGCACACTGCGGCTGGTCTCCTTTTAATGGAGTGAATTTTAACTCACATATTAGAAGTACCTGGGTATCGGGGCATTTAGTTTACAACGAAGGTAATTTTGATGAGAGTAAAACAGGTAGAAGAATATTATTTGATCGGGGATAACTAAAATCATTTTTGCAAATTCAAAGTGACTGCCTACCTTTGTATCCCTTAAAACGGTGGGTGTAGTTCAGTTGGTTAGAACATCAGATTGTGATTCTGAGGGTCGTGGGTTCGAGTCCCATCATTCACCCGGAAGTAAAAAGCCCCAATCTGGGGCTTTTTACTTTTACACCCAGTAGATTTTCTGTTTTTATCTCCTTCAATCTGGGCAATTTAACCTTTCGAAAAAAAACAGTCGTTTAAACCAAAATTCTGGACTAACTATAGTTTTTGGTATAACCTTAAAACTATGGATCAACGCATTATTAATCTTTTTGATGAGTATACTCATAAACCACTTTCGCGGGAGGAATTTATTGGCAAGCTGGTGAGACTAACCGGTAGCACAGCTGCAGCATTAGCTGTTCTTCCTTTGCTCGAAGTAAACTATGCTCACGCGGAAACCATATCCGGTGAAGATGATCGCCTAGTAATCGAGCGCATTACCTATCCAATAGCTGATGGCGAAATGAAAGGTTACTTAGCTATACCTAAAAAGAAGGGTAAATACCCGGCAGTAGTTGTTATCCACGAGAATAGAGGACTTAACCCACACATAGAGGATGTTACCAGAAGAGTTGCCTTAGAAGGTTTTATTGCACTTGCCCCAGATGCATTATCACCTGTAGGTGGAACACCAGAAAATGCAGACAGTGCAAGAGATATGTTTCAGCAGTTGGATGCTTCTAAAACGGTTGAGAATTTTGCCCGCGCTTTCGATTACCTTAAGGCAAGAAAAGACAGTACCGGAAAATTTGGTTGCGTAGGTTTTTGTTGGGGAGGTGCCATGGCGAATAACTTAGCCGTAAGTGTTCCTGAGCTGAAAGCCGCTGTTCCATATTACGGTCGGCAACCTGATTTGGCCGAGGTTCCTAAAATAAAAGCCTCTTTACTACTTCAATATGCAGCGCTCGATGAACGTGTAAATGCAGGTATTGCTGCCTACGAAGAAGCACTGAAGCAAGCAGGAGTACAGTACCAACTATTTATTTATGAAGGGGCACAGCACGCCTTTAATAACGACACAGCACCAACACGCTATAATGAAGTTATTGCTAAAGAAGCATGGGCCAGAACAATCGCATTTTTTAAAGAAAAACTTCGCTGACAAGCAACATTGAATTAACGTTTTTTTTGGCCTAAGTTTAATTAATGATATCATGGCCAGAGTTTAAAGAACTTACTTTACCAGACAAAATAAGCTTGCTATATGAGCAGGGTACGTTTGTTATGGGGATCAGGTATTATAAGCACAAAGTAAATCTTTATTTATTGGGCGATTATTATCTAGAGGTATTTATCAATCATAAGTACACAGTAATTGAAAAGATTACCCCGCTAGACACCAGCCATACCCGAATGCAATTCTATGCTGATCAAATTAGGCTTTCGCTGTAATAGCCGATAAGGTATTTTTTTCCGTCACTGTACTCTTCAATGGGTTTCAAATAGCTTAACGCTACTCATCTTAATTCAATTTTTTCCATTTATTCTCATTTTCAATTCGGCAAGGCTCATTGTATTCTTGGCCTTTTCCTCCGGAATCATTGCGTTGTACTCATCCATGATGGATTTTAGCTTAGAAAATTCCCACTGAATTTCCTCTTCATCAAATCCGGCATAAGTCATTTCATTAAGGCAATGGCAGATTGTTTCTGGTTCCGTAAATTCTTTCAAGGTTAACGGATCAATCCCCATCCCTAACCACTTATCCCATGAGGTAAATTCAATTGCTAAACTAGTCGTAATATCCTCCAGACGAGGTTGTAAATTTATTCCGGAAACATCTACAACCGAAGGTTGACCATTATCATCGTAGTATTGATGAAGGGTTATACTAATAGCTACTTCTTTGGGTTCTAAAAATTTTAATGCCTCAAACACTATCCTGTAATGTTCAATGCTGTTCTTCTGCTCTGGATAAAGTCTTAATAGGTTCGCCTCTATGGTTAACCAATTGTTTGCCTGTATTATCTCGTAAAGCTTCATATAGTTAGTCAACGAGGTTTTATGATTGTTTTCAAATGTAGTGTTAAAGCAACAATGGTTAAGCCATTGGGATATGAAAACCCATCACCGCCCTCCCGAATGCAACTCTATGCTGATCATATTAGGTTTTCGCTTTTAAGCAGAGAAACAAAAAAGGCGCTGAGTTCGAACTC
The DNA here is from genome assembly GCA_964397805.1 of uncultured Chryseolinea sp. GTDB lineage: Bacteria > Bacteroidota > Bacteroidia > Cytophagales > Cyclobacteriaceae > Chryseolinea. The sequence goes on from CAYNKN010000101.1 coordinate 2,722, forward strand.
AGCGCCTTTTTAATATAATGTAAATTTAGTTAGGCAGTAGCAGTAGACGATTCTTCAAATTTTTGAGTAACTCTTAATGTAACTGCTTTTTTCGCTTTGTATCCGCAATATCCACACTGGAAGTGCTTCATTAACTCGCCCTCTTCTGTAGTAGTAGCTACTTTAAGAATTTCTTCTCTTACTACTTTAAATGTTTGATAGTTACACTCAGGGCATTGCAAAGCATGTAAATGACCAGCGTAACGCTCAATTTTTATGTAACCAGTTTCCTCATCTTTCCAAACATCGTAGTCAATAGAGTAAACATTTTCTTCAGCCTGCATACCTTCATCTAAGTAAGCATCTTCTTCATCTTCACTAAGAAGCTTCATCGGCTTGCCGGTTTTAGGAGAGACACGGGGCTTATAGCGTAAAGCTTTTAAGCGTTTTTCGATAAAGAATGGGTAATAAAATTTAAGTAGATTTTGTAGGATGAGGGCAACGATCATACCCATTGCAAACGTGGTAAATACACGAACAAATATCCATAGGGTATTTAGTTCAATAACGTTTGCATTGGCATAAAAGCAGCTTCCAACGACTAATACAATAGCAGCAATCCAAAGCGTTTTAATTTCAGTTTTGTTAATGAAATCGTACTTAGCTTTTGAATCGCCTATAGTGGTCAGTCGCACAACATGATAAAGTACAATCAGGATCGCGAGAGCCCAAGAACCATAGGCTATGTTTTTAGCCATTACGTTCCAAGATTCGTATTCATTGATAAAAGTCTCTTCCATGGTTACGGGTTGGTTAATATTTTTCTGTATAGCAAATATATATTGCTGTTTTTACTAAACCTAACGACCTCATGCAGTTAATACCCTTTGAACCGCATTTTTTCACCTATGAAGCCACAACCTAGCCACAATGGCAGATCAGAGACGAGCCAGAAATCCACTCAAGACTTCAGCAGACTCTTCCGGTTTTTCGAACATGCCCATATGTGCTACATTACTTAATAATACTACTTCTGGCTGTGGGCAAAGTCTGGCTTGATCATAAATTAGATTAACAGGAATACCTGCGTCCTTTTCTCCTGCCAAAAACAAAACAGGTTTATCAAAATTGATTAACACATTTTGACGATCCGGGCGGTTGCGCATAGCTAGTGTATAGCCAGTTACGGCATCCGTAGAGGCCTTCATGGTAATGTCTTTTACTGGATAAATTGCCGGATGTTTTGGGTCGGCAAATAGCGGAGAAATAAAGGATGATGTAAAAGCCTCAACACCGTTGGTCTCAATAAAAGCGACTACTTTGTTTCTAGAATCCTTTTTCTCATCGGAGTCTGCGGCTGCCATGGAGTGAAACAAAGCCAGTCCGGAGAAACTTTGTGGTCTTTTTTCGATCATTGCCAGCGCCACATATCCTCCTAGCGAATGCCCCACGAGGGCAGTGGAGGTGATGCCTTTTTCATCTAAAAAGTCCAGAATTTTTTGAGCTACATCTTCGATAGAAAACCCTTTTGTTAGTAGAGGGCTTTCACCAAAACCCGGTAAATCGGGAGCAATAACTCGAAGAGTATTGGGGAGAAGCGTAACGAAGTTGCTCCAAACGGAGCGGTTCATGGGAAATCCATGAAGTAGAATTACAGGTTTACCTTGTCCGTTTTCTGTGTAAGCAATAGGCATTTATTAGACGCTTTTTAAAGCAGGCTCTAACATTTCCAGCACTACCTTTTCAATTCCATCCGGATCGAAACCACATTCTCGGTGCAGCTCAAGCTGTTCTCCATGCTCTACTATCTTATCGGGAATTCCAAGTCTTTTAACTTCTGCGGTATATCGATTATCGGCCATAAACTCTACGATAGCGCTACCAAATCCACCTTGAATACAACCATCCTCTAGTGTAACTACCTTGGTATAAGTCGCAAATATTTCGTGTAGTAAAGCTTCATCGAGTGGCTTCACAAAACGCATATCAAAAAGGCCAATTTCAATACCTTGTTTTTCTAAGCGCTCACATACTTCTACCGCATAATTCCCAATGTGCCCGATACTTAAAATAGCCAGTTCATCGCCATCACGAAGCTTACGGCCAGTACCAATTTTTATTTCTTGCATGGGAGTTCTCCACTCTGGCATAACACCTTGTCCTCGGGGGTATCGAATAGAAAAAGCATTTTCTTGACGCGGAAGCTGTGCAGTGTACATTAAGTTTCTCAACTCGGCCTCATTCATTGGAGAGGCAACAATGATGTTTGGCAAGCAACGAAAGTAAGCAATATCATACGCTCCATGATGCGTTGGTCCATCGGCACCGGCAAATCCAGCTCGATCTAAAAAGAAGTTAACCGGTAAGTTTTGAATGCAAACATCATGTACCACTTGATCGTAAGCGCGTTGCATAAACGAGCTATAAATGTTGCAGTAAGGAATAAGACCTTGAGTGGCCAGACCAGCTGAAAATGTAACAGCATGTTGTTCAGCAATACCTACATCAAAAGCACGGTTAGGCATTTCTTTCATCATGATGTTCATAGAAGAACCAGAAGGCATAGCAGGTGTAATACCTACAATTTTGTCGTTTGCTTTGGCTAGCTCAACTAATGTATGCCCAAACACATCTTGATATTTCGGAGCTTGGGGTTTGTCATGAACTTTCTTATAAATCTCACCGGTGATTTTATCGAAAGTACCGGGTGCGTGCCAGGTAGTTGCATTACCTTTTTCGGCAGGGCCGTAACCTTTACCTTTTACGGTAATACAATGAAGTATTTTTGGGCCTTTTATATGTTTAAGATCTTTTAGCACAGCCGCTAAGTGATTTACATCGTGCCCATCTACCGGCCCGAAGTATCGTAGGTTAAGCGACTCAAACAGATTGCTTTGGCTAAGTAGCGTAGATTTTATTCCGTTCTCCACTTTAGAAACAATTTCTTGGGCACTTTTGCCAAATGTTGAGAGTTTGCCCAGCATGTTCCAAACCTCATCTTTGATTTTATTATAGGTTTGGCTAGTAGTGATATCGGTGAGGTAATCTTTTAATGCGCCTACATTGGGATCGATTGACATGCAGTTGTCATTCAAAATAATGAGGAGGTTGGTATCAGAAACTCCGGCATGATTCAGGGCTTCGAAAGCCATACCACCGGTCATAGCACCATCGCCAATTACAGCAATATGTTGTTTATCTTCAATGTTTAAATATTTAGAGGCCATGGCCATACCTAATGCGGCAGAAACAGAAGTGGAGGAGTGCCCAACACCAAAGGTATCGTATTCACTTTCCTTTCTTTTAGGAAACCCTGAGATACCGTTGTAAAGCCTGTTTGTATGAAATACGTCTTTTCGGCCAGTTAAAATTTTGTGCCCGTATGCCTGATGCCCTACATCCCAAACTAGTTGGTCGTAGGGTGTATTAAAAACATGATGAAGAGCAACGGTGAGCTCAACTACACCCAGACTTGCGCCAAAGTGCCCGCCATAAACTGATACATTATCGATAATAAAGTGACGGAGTTCATCGCACAACTGAACAAGTTGCGCGGGATCTAGATCGTTAAGATCATCCGGGGAATTGATGGTAGCGAGGAGCTTTCCGGGAGTAATCAGCATGATACGGCAATTGGTTTATCCACTAACAAGGATTCAAGATAAGTGTTTCTCTTCAGTTTCTCTCTAGTAAGCTGCATTTTGAAGCTACAAGGCAGCAAATTTAGTTATTTAAGTGTTACCTGAGTTTTTTGGTAGATTATAAATAAATTTGCCGTTCGCTATGACAACATCAGAAAATTTTGAAGTAAAACTGCCTCTTTTTGAAGGGCCTTTCGACCTTTTGTTGTTCTTCATTGAACGAGACGAGTTAGACATTTACGACATACCCATCGCAACTATTACCAACGATTTTTTGGATTATATCCGCCAGATGGAGAATCTAAATATTGAGGTAGCCAGCGAATTTATTTTAGTGGCATCCACATTAATGCGCATCAAATCAAAAATGTTGTTGCCCAGGCCTCAAATTGATGCGCAAGGGAATGAGGTTGATCCGCGCGAAGAACTGGTGCGACACTTATTGGAATATAAAAAGTACAAATCGGTTATAGACGATTTTCATAAGCTCGAAGAAGCCGAGTTAATGAAAGAAAGACGCGGTAACATTGTACGCGAGCTAAAACAATTGGCGGAAAGCACCAATGTAGAAGCCGAGCTTCAAGACGTTACCATCTTTAAGTTAATGACTGTTTTTGAGAAAGTATTAAAACGCTTTGAGGCTGATAAGAATAAACCTGTTCATCAGGTAATTCAATATCCGTACACAGTAGAGGCGCAAAAAAAATATTTATTAGATGAGCTTGATAAAAAAAGCAAGTTATCGTTTGCAGAACTTATTGAGCAATACCCAACACGCGTGGGGGTGATCTTTAATTTTTTAGCAATTTTAGAGATGCTGGCTTTACAACTTCTTTCTATTCAAATTGGTGAAGGGTTTGGAAATTTTTGGATTACCAAAGCAGCTCCAAGCGAAGCCATTCTTTAGCTATACAGATTTTCATTGTCGGCTTTTGCTACTTCAAAAAAGAAGTGACCTGTTTTTTCTGTAACAGCTTGAAAAAATTTTTCTCCTTTCTCGGCAGTAGCTTTTCGCGGGTCGCCAACTCCCGTATCTTTTGTAACCTGTAGCCACTTTCTTTCAGCCCATGCCCAACCTTCTCGGATGGCTGCTATACGAAATTTTTTAGCGGCACCATCACCGGCTTCTGTTAAGGGTCTTACCAGTTGTGGAGTAAGGTGGAGCATGACACTTGTTTCCATTTCGCCAGCGTGATCATCTTTATGTTCAAAAAATAAGGTTTGATCAATTGCCTGAAACCAATTGCACGTGCATAAAAACATCTTCGGATATTGCAGCCCAAGTTCTCTGATCATGGCTTTGAAATCATTACCACCATGACTATTTAAAATAATTAGTTTGTAAATGCCTTGTCTGTTGAGCACATCAACAACATCGCGTAGCACAGCAAGTTGGGTACTCGAGTTCATGTTCATATCTAAACGCACATCAAACTGACCTGTATTTACGCCAAACGGAATGGCAGGTAGCACAATTACTTTAGCCCCCTTCTCCCAAGCGAGTCGCGCACTTTCGGCAGCGATTTCTTCAGCCTCAATAATGTCTGTGCCATACGGTAGGTGATAGTTATGAGCCTCACATGCACCCCAAGGTTGCACCGCGACTTCATAGGTTGTTTCCTTAACTGTTTTCCAGGTGTTTTCAGCTAAAATATAAGGTCGCATGGTGAGTAGTAATTTTATCGTTTAAAGTAGTATCATTAAAGTTAAGCGCTGCTTAAAATTTCTACTACATTTTGATAATGTAATTTTCCAAAAAAGAGCTTGCATTAAACTTCAAACAAACTATTAATCTCACCATCAATTCTATTGACAATAAAAGAAAAGTCTTCTATGCGATCCACAAAATCAAGTTCGTTAACATCTATCACCACTAGCTTTCCTTGTTTATACTGACTGATCCAAGCTTCGTAGTGGTCGCTTAATTTTCGGAGATAATCTAAACGCATGGAGTATTCGTATTCGCGGCCTCGCTTTTCTATTTGCTTTACTAATTTGGGGATGTCGGCTTTTAGGTAAATAAGTAGATCGGGTGGCTCAACAAAATTTACCATCGAATGGAAAATACCTAAGTAGCTTTGATAATCACGTTCAGATAGATTTCCGCCAGCATGAAGATTAGCGGCAAAGATGTAAGCATCTTCATAAATAGTACGGTCTTGTATAGTGGTGCGACTACTTGCGCGAATTTCATTTACTTGGCGAAATCGGCTATTCAAGAAATAGATTTGTAAATGAAAAGCCCACCGTGTCATGTCTTGATAGAAATCTCGCAGGTAAGGATTCTCATCTACCGATTCATAAAGCGGATGCCAACCATAATGTTTCGACAGTTTTTCTGCAAGAGTAGTTTTGCCGGAACCAATGTTTCCGGCAATAGCAATGTGTTTAAGCGCTTTAGACATAAAAATTTGTAACGTGCAATATTAGTGTAAAGAATGTTCTGCAAAAATTGGTCTGGTAATAGTTATGAATTATGATCATTCTATTTTTCAAAGATTAAGCTTTTACTAACTTCACCACAAAGAATTAAACTACTAGTATGAAAATCACGCGTAAGCAAGCACTTAAAACATTGGCTGTCGGAGCTATGGGTTCTGTAACAATTTCTTCCATGGGTTTCTCCGCTAAAGATTTAGCACCATTGTCGTTAAAAGGAAATATTAATCACTCCGTTTGCCAATGGTGTTATGGGGCAATGCCGCTGGAAGAGTTGGTGCAGGCTGCTAAAGCGATGGGAATAAAATCGGTTGAACTTCTTAATGCCGAACAATGGCCAGTTGCTATTAAGCATGGTATTACTTGTGCGATGGCGTATGGGAGTTCAGTTGGTTTAAACAAAGGATTTAATGATCCTACGTTACATAGTCAATTACTTAAGGAGTATTCTGTAAACATACCGAAGGCTGCCGATGCAGGGTTAAAAAGTGTGATTTGTTTTTCAGGAAATAGAAATGGATTATCGGATGAGAAAGGCCTTGAGCATTGTGCACGTGGACTAGAGCCTGTACTAAAAATTGCGGCCAAGCATAATATTACCATTTGTATGGAATTGCTGAACAGTAAAAAAGATCATCAAGACTATCAATGCGATCATACTGCGTGGGGTGTGCAGCTTTGCGAAAAGACAGGGTCAGCGAATTTCAAGTTGTTGTATGATGTTTATCATATGCAAATTATGGAAGGTGATGTTATTGCTACGATTAGAAAATACAATAAATATATTGGCCACTACCATACTGGAGGCGTACCTGGCAGAAATGAAATAGATGAGTCGCAGGAATTATACTATCCGGCCATTATGCGAGCCATTGTGGAAACTGGTTTTAAAGGATTTGTTGCACAAGAATTTATTCCCGCTAAAGATCCGCTAACATCGCTTCGAGCTGCTGTTACGTTGTGTGATGTCTAAATAAGACTTCGTTATTTATAAAGACTACATATTTCTAGTTAGTGTATCACAAAAAAAGAAGAGGGATTTAACTTTACGTTAAATCCCTCTTCTTTTTTACTATTATCAATTAGCTTGGGTAGGAT
>CAYNKN010000102.1:0-9877 GCA_964397805.1 uncultured Chryseolinea sp.
GACAGCCAACATAGTGTTCCATTTTTCCTAAACCATTTACGATAAAATACTTCCACTTGGTGAGGTGGGATTAGGGTACGTTAAGCTCGGTCAATCATCAAACTCCTTGAGTGGCGGTGAAGCACAACGTGTAAAACTTGCTTCCTTTCTGGGAAGGAACTCACCAGATGGCCATATCCTTTTTATTTTTGATGAACCTACTACAGGCTTACACTTTCACGATATCGCTAAACTCTTAAAAGCCATTAACGCCTTGGCCGATCAAGGGCATAGTGTTATTGTTATTGAGCATAACATGGAAATGATAAAGTGTGCCGATTGGATTATTGACTTAGGACCAGAAGGTGGAGAGAAAAAAGGAGGCAATCTCCTTTTTGCCGGCACACCCGAAGATATGGTAAAAAAACCCAACGGCTATACAGCCGAGTTTCTGGCTGAGAAGCTTAAGAAACGCTAATCTATTGCAATCAAAGCCAATTCAGCAGCAGCTAAAGCTTCAAAAAACGTATACTCCTTTTGTTTTCTAAATTTTTTGTTTTATTTGCTTAACAAAATATAAGCATATTAAAAGTAGAAGTTTATGTCTAAAGAGTATCTGGGCGAATTTGAAGAGTTAGTATTAACCATGGTAGCCGTCTTACAAGAAGATGCTTACGGAGCCGCCATCTCCGAAGAAATTGAAACCCGCATGAAGCGTGATGTTAATCTGAGCGCGGTTCATGTTACGCTTTACCGGTTAGAAGATAAAGGATATCTCAAATCGAACTTGGGCGGAGGTACGAAGGAGCGCGGTGGACGAAGGAAACGCATCTATACAATTACAAATGCTGGATTGGCTATGTTAAAAGCCATGAAAGAAGCAAGACTCGATTTGTGGAAGCTAATACCGCAGTTAAAGATTGTTTAATCAAAAACTTTCTAAAAATTCTTTAGGCGAAATGATGGGAATGTTTCTAAATGGATGGAGTATTTGTAAATCGGGATCGCCCGTAACAATGCAATCGGCTTTGCCAGAAAGTGCAAGTTCAAGGTATTTATTATCATCGGGATCGCGACAGATATTTACCCGATGTGTTACCTGTACCATCACTGCTAACGATTCATATTCCCTAATAAACTCAATCCTTAACTCCTTACTTGCGTATCTATCGAATTTTGATCTCATTACCACATTCAGAAGTTCCGTCAACGTAAAGATTGATATCAATATAACGCCATCCTTTTTAGCTTTCAGCAATGCCTGTCCTGAAGAAGAATCTTCGTTTAAAAGTGCGCTGATTAAAACGTTGCAATCGAGAACAACTTTCACTTATTTTTCATTGAGTAGCTGTTCTAATATTTCAGGCGTCAGTCCATTTTTGCGAGCCTCTTCACTGGCTTCTTTCATTATTTCTTCAAGACTTCTTTTTCTCCCAACAAGTAAGTCTAATGTTTCTGCAATAGATTTTTTCTCGGCAACGGACATCTTACTTAGTTTTTCAGCTGTTGTGTCTTTTACTTCCAATGTGATTGTTTTCATAAATCAAAGTTAATGAAACTCTTTGAAAAAAATATCGATAACCTCCCTACACTACGTCTGCTGCGGACATTTTGTCCTTCACATTTAGTAGAAGAAATTGAAGGCGATCTGCTTCAAAAATTTGAAAAAGATGTAGTAGCATTTGGTGAACCTAAAGCAAAACGAAAATTGCTGTGGAATGTAATTCGGTTTTTCAGATCGGAGATTGTTCTACGAATTAAGTACTCAAATAAGATAACCCAATATCGCTATGGAAAGAAGTTATTTAAAATCATGACGCGAAACATGATTAACCAAAAACTGTATACACTCATCAGAACATTTGGATTAACCATTGGAATATCCTTCAAACCTATCGAACTGCCCATGCAAACCTGGTCAAAACTTTAAGAAATGAGTAGCACTCCACATAGGTAAGAGTATTTCATTTACTTCCAAAATTCTATTACATCTTCCTGGTTTCCATTAATCGCTTTCGAATGCGGCTGAGTGATTCTGGTTTTATTCCTAAATAAGAAGCAATGTAATGCTGAGGTATTCGCTCAAATACTTTAGGGCGTTCCTTCATCAAATTCAAGTACCGTTCTTCGGGTGTATTATAAAGCAACGAGCGGTTTCTGTTTGCGATAAAAATTAAGATGTACTCGGCCATCAATCTTCCAAACCGTTCCCAAGTAGGCGACTTCAAATATGCCGCCTGTAAATCGATGTAACGCAATTGCAAAATTTCCGCATCATCTAAGGCTACAATGTTATCGGTAGTAGGTTGACGAGAAACAAAACTGCTGTATTCAGTTATGTAATTTCCTTCGAACGCAAAATTGGTTGTGTTCTCTTCATCATCAAGAATACTGTAAACTCGAAAGTAGCCCTTGTTAATGAAGGTAATATGATCGCAAACCTCGCCTGCACGCAATAAAAATTCCCCCTTCTTTAAAAACCGTCTGGTCAACAGCGATTGATGTAGTTGCCATTCGTCTTCTGAAAAAGTAAGGAATCTTGAGATGTATTCGCGTAGCAGGGTGAATTCATTCATCCCTAAAAATACACCAAAAAATGAGGCTGCTGGTAATCTTAACACGTAAGATTTCCCAGACAGCCCCCTCTCACCGTACCACAGGCATCAAAACGTAAACCTCACAAAAGGCACGGGAAAGAAACCTTGTTGATATTGAGTGACAATGGTATTGGTACGTGGATTATACGACTGCGCAAAAATATTTTGATTGTTTGTTACATTTTGCAAATCAAGCGCTACCTCCAGCGTGCTTTTACTATACTCCTTACGGTACGACACCTTTATATCGGTACGGAAGTAGGGATCTTGCTTTTCGGAGAACGCAAGTGATTCGCGAAAAATAGTTCTACCAAAAGCTTGTGAAGCATCAAAGTCGATAGGAGTAAGGTACTTGCCACCAATAGTAGTTACCTTAAAGTTTAATACAATGTAATTTTGCTTGCGACCTACACGCCATTCTTTACCAGCCAACGCATTGAGTACATATTGCGTGTTAAAAGCTGAGTTGCGTTCGACACCATCAGCCGCAGTATATTTTGAATCAAACAAAGATCCGGTTACTAAAAAGTAAAATCCTTTGCTAAAGAAACGCTCCACGGTAAGTTCGATACCATAATTTTGTCCGGTACCGTTATTCACCAAACTATCGGCATCAGACGGCACGAAGCTAGCGCCTGTGTTAAGTGCTGAAAAAGAACTTGATCGTTGTTCGATAGGAACATTGCTAAGTCGTTGATAATACGTTTCGGCTTTTACGCGAAGAGTTTCATTAATATTCCAGTCGTAGGTTAATACAGTATGTTGACTTCGGGTTGCTTGCAGCGCTCGATTGGTCAATGCAAATGTATCATCATCGCGTTTTGTTTGTGTAAACGAGGTGTACAAGCTTTGTTCTTGGTTGTGCAGTCCATAGCCCAGACTTACAGAATGCTTGCCGTTAATTATATACTGCATACTTACTCGTGGTGCCACGAGTAGTTGTTCACTCAGGGAATAGTATTGAGCTTGTAAGCCGGTGTTTAACGATAACTGTTGATTAAACCTATGCTTCCATGTAGTATACGCCTGATAAAGTACGGCATTGTCTTGTACATTAACGCGTATCGTATCGCGTGCTACGTTGGCATAAATATCCTGATTGAACATGTCGAAGTTCGTACGATCTATATAGAACCCAGAAGTCAAACTATTTTTTGCGTTGAACTTAGTGCGCGTGTAGCCTACGAGTGAGTATTTGTTGGTTGTAAATTCGCCTCGTCCACGTAAATAACGATTTGATACATCGTTCTCTGCATTGCGCACTAATGAATCGGAAGTAAATCGTTCTAACGTGTGGCTGTAGCCGGCAGTAAGCTTAACAAACGTTTTGGGTGATATATTTTTTTCATAACTGACACCCGTTATCGCAGTGCGATAGCGCGGAAGTAAATCCTGATTTTCATCGCCATACAAATCATTTTGAGCTCCCAGGTCAGCTTCGCTTCCCAGTAAATCAATTGAACTTATTCCGCCCAATCCAAAGATTGTCCACTTACCATTTTTTGCTGTTGGTAGTGTTACTTTAAAATTTAAATCTTGATACAGGGGTATGTTAGATCCCGTTCCGAAGTTTATACCCAATGCCTGAAACACACCCAACGTAGAGTATCGATAGTTAACGATAAACGAAGCATCGGATTTGGATGAGAAGGGCCCTTCGGCTCCGAGTTCAAAACCATTAAAACCAATTTGCCCAACATACTCACGTTTTTCATTATTGCCATCGCGAAGTTTAATATCGAATACCCCAGCCGTTGCATTTCCATATTGAGCCGGGAACGCACTAGTCATAAAATCCGACTTATCAATATTGTTGTTGTTCAACATACTTACTGGCCCACCTGTACTATTCAAGGAACCAAAATGATTCGGATTCGGAATATTTAATCCTTCTACTTGCCAGAGCATCCCGGTAGGTGAATTGCCGCGTACGACAATATCATTTCGCGAATCATCGCCTCCTACTACACCAGCAAAGTTGGCCGCCATACGCGAAGGATCACCCAATGCCCCCGCATAGCGTTTTGTATCATCAACATTAAAGGAGCGTGCGCTAACCATAGCCAGGTCGTTGTTCGTGGCAGTTTTATCATCGCGTGTATTGGCCGTTACTACCAATTCGTTAAGCTGACTTACACTTTCGCGTAGTGTAATGTTTAAGATAATTTCTTTGCCCGCAGTTACGATAATGTTTGGAATAACTTGTTCTTCATAACCAATGTAACTGATGCGCAACGTTTGTCTGCCCAGTGGAACCTGATCGATACGATAAACTCCTTGTACATCGGTAGCACTGCCAAAAGCTTGTTGGTCGGCTAGTACGGTTACATTCACACCAATCAAGGGCGATTGGGTAACGTCATCTACCACACGGCCACGAATGGTTTGTGTGGTTTGCGCAAAACTGGTTAGCGTAGCAAGCAGCGCAACTAATACACCTGCTAGCAACGAAGTAATTTGTAAGGTTTTTGTTTTCATTTTCTGTGTCGTTTTGATAGCACAAAATTGACACAGCGTTACCGATCAGGTGCTTGACTTCAGTCAAGGAAAACACCTGTTGGTATTGATCTCGGTTAAGAAATGAATGTGCAAAAGGCTACTTACCTATTTTTTCATAAGAGGTACAGATGCCCTTAATTAACGAAGAAGAAAATCCTTGATGTTCCATTTCGTTCAAACCGGCAATGGTGCAGCCTTTAGGAGTAGTTACTTTATCGATTTCATCTTCAGGATGTCGGTTTAGCTTAAGAAGTAATTCAGCTGCTCCTTTTACGGTTTGAGCCGCAATGCGATTCGCAGTTTTTGCATCAAAGCCAATTTCTATACCCCCTTGGGTTGAGGCACGAATAAAACGTAGCGCATAGGCAATACCACACGCACCTAATACGGTGGCGGCATCCATGAGTTTTTCATCAATGGTAATGGCTATACCTAATTGATTGAATAATTCCGTTACATAATTAACTTGTTCATTGGTGGCACCTTGTTGACACAAGCAAGTAACAGATTCTTGAATCGCGATAGCAGTATTGGGCATCGCTCTAAAAATTGGAACACCGTGATCGATAATTGCACTTAAGTCGGATAATAAGACTCCAGTAACTACACTTATCACAATATGCTGCGAAGCGTTGAAATTACTTTTTAAGCCCTCTAACACTTCCCGTACATTATAAGGTTTGAGCGCTATAATAATTACTTCGCTTTGTTGTATCGCCATCTGGTTATCGGAAGTAACCTGTACTCCTTGCGCTGCTAAATGGTTGAGTGCTTCTGTATTCCTTCGGGTAACGGTAATATGTTGTGGCGAAATGAATTTACTTTTAATGAGTCCTTCTGCAATAGAAGCCCCTAGGTTACCTCCTCCAATAATGGCAATACGCGATGGTTTCATAATTTTTATTCTGTTGATTTTTTATTGATCAGCTGAAATACCCTTGAATGATCATCTCATGGGGTACTTTGCTGATAGACATTTTATTGATTAATAATTCTTTACTATTAAATTCACAGAATACCGCACCTAAATAATGATGTTGCTGGATACAATGGGATAAAAATAGCAAGTTAAATACTCGTTGAACTTGAAAATTAAACTACTTTACCTTTGCTTATAGTGGCTTTCAAAACTTTGTTTCTGCAATCGATAGAGGGCTGCGAAAATTTTAAAAAAAGTATTTGCAATCGTTTGAAATATTATAAATTGGCAACTTAAATTCTATGGCACAACACGAACTCTTAACTAAGTTAGGGCTACGAAACCCCAATGAACCGGAATTTTTACAAGCCGCAGAGGAGGTAATTCTTACCATTCAACCTGTGCTTGAGAGACATCCTGAGTTTACAAAACTCAAAATTTTAGAACGCTTACTGGAGCCGGATCGCATGATTACGTTTCAGGTTACCTGGCTTGACGACAAAGAAGAAGTGCAAGTAAACCGCGGTTATCGCGTGCAAATGAATAGCGCCATCGGACCGTATAAAGGTGGCCTTCGGTTTCACCCATCTGTAAACCCCAGTGTACTAAAATTTTTGGCTTTCGAGCAAATTTTTAAAAATGCACTTACAGGTATCCCGATGGGTGGTGGTAAAGGTGGCAGTGATTTCGATCCGAAAGGAAAATCGGAAACCGAGATTATGAAATTTTGCCAAGCTTTTATGTCGGAGCTTTCCAGGCATATTGGTCATCGGTTAGATGTACCCGCTGGCGACATTGGTGTTGGTGGTCGAGAAATTGGCTACATGTATGGTGCTTATCGAAAAATTAAAAATGAATTTACAGGAGTACTTACGGGCAAAGGTATTGGTTGGGGAGGAAGTTTAATTAGAACGGAAGCTACTGGCTATGGCTTAGTTTATTTTGCAGAATACATGTTGCAGGAAAAGAACCAATCAATGAAAGGTAAAACCTGTTTAGTTTCTGGTTCGGGCAATGTGGCGCAATACACCATCGAAAAAATTATTCAATTGGGTGGTAAGGCTGTTACGGCATCAGACTCTGGTGGGTTTGTTTATGACGAAGCCGGGTTCAATCATGAAAAACTTGATTTTCTAAAAGAATTAAAAAATAAACGAAGAGGCAGAATAAAAGAATATGCAGATGCCTTTAAGGGTGTGGAGTACCATGAGATTGACTCAAAAGCTGATCACAATCCGCTATGGAATTTAAAAGCCAACTGCGCTTTCCCTTGTGCTACGCAAAATGAAGTGAACGGCAATGATGCCAATAACTTGGTGAAAAATGGGATAACCTTGCTTTGCGAGGGTGCTAATATGCCTACAACTATTGAAGGAATTAACATTCTTATCGATAATGGCATTTTATATTCTCCAGGTAAAGCATCGAATGCGGGTGGGGTAGCTACCTCTGGTCTTGAAATGACACAAAATTTTATGGGTCAAAACTGGTCGAGCGAAGAGGTTGACAAAAAACTTCATGGCATTATGAAAAACATTCACGATACCTGCCTACATGCTGCTAAAGAGTATGGGCAAGAGGGCAACTATATGGCTGGTGCTAACATTGCTGGCTTTCTAAAAGTAGCGCGTGCTATGGAGGCACAAGGTATTTTGTAAACATACTTTCCTAACCTAAACCCGAGCCCCGGTTCTGTAAAAAGGCCGGGGTTTCTTTTTATTGACGCGCGTAATAGTACAAATGAATTTTCTTGTTGGGGTTCTTTTCACTTAGCGTGTAAAATCCGGAGCCATCGCGTTTCCAGGCAATAGATTCTCCCTGAGGTTCTCTAATATACGGGATACGTATTGGTGGCTGTGCTAACCATTCTTTAACAGGTAGATCGTTGGCGTTCTCCCAATAATAAATTTCAGTATAACTTTTCATCACTAGTGCGTTTCCATCGGAAGAAAAATCAGCTGCCACTATTTGTGTAAGGGGTAAACTAACCAACTGGCTAGCAGTTAATGTATCTGTGGTGGAATAAGGATAGGGTAAAACATAAACATAAACCGGACGCTCTCGCTTTGAAATAATGTAAATGTCTTTTGACTTTGGATGTATCAGTAAAGCTTCTGTGTCTTTTTGCTTGTCGGATAATCGAAAGGTAATGGTATCAAAATTTGTTAGTAATACTTCGAAAGTTGTTGAATCCAAAACAGGTTCTTCAACACGATAAATATGTTTAAGCGGGTACTGTGCTTTATTGTCGCCAATCTCACCAATGTATAAATAATTTTTCTTCGGATCAGGACCAGAGCCAATCGCTATATCTTCCCAATCACGATGTTCAATTCCGTTTAGCGTATACGTTGCTCTTACTTTTAGGTCTTCATCGATTAAAAAAAATCGTGGTTTATCACCGCTATCATTATGAACCCACAATAAGCCCGGGTTATTAATGCTAGTAACCATTCCCGATACTTCTTCCAAATCCGGATGTGTAAGTTCAGCTATTGGTTTCCCCGGCTGGAACAATAACTGATTAGCTTTTTGCTTAGCACATGAAGAAAGAATACAAACTATAACGAGGAGTATCAGAATATTTTTCACACGAAGCTATTTAGAATGAACAGGTAATAAAGTCGGAGTGTAATTCGCAACGAATAAGCGCGAAGAAAGTAATTCTACGAAGCAATTTAAAACGAGCAACAAAATTTAGTTTCTACGTAATACGATTGTGACTAATACTCCGCTGGCGAGAACATTTAAATCGCGATACTTTATCATCTCGCAGTGCGACAAATTTCGTTTTTCTGCCGTTAACCCTTTTGCGCCAACGCTTCCAGCTAGTTGGTTTCAAATGGTGTTTCATTAACGCTACTACTTCATCTTCTGACAACCCAAATTGAAAAGAGATCGCTTCAAACGGTGTTCTATCCTCCCAAGCCATTTCAATAACTCTATCGATGTCGCTTTCTGAAAGCATGGTTTATTAGTTTATAGTCAATGAACACAATACCTACTGCTTTGTTAAAAAAAAATGCAAGGCGTAAAAAAAATTAATCTTCCCACTAAAACATGCCCGGTTTGTAATCGGCCATTTGCCTGGCGTAAAAAATGGGAGAAATCATGGGAAGCGGTAATCTATTGCAGCGATCGCTGTCGAAAGCAAAAAAAAGATGCTTGCTGATAAAGTAATTGGTATTGACTATGGCGCCAAAATAGCCGGAACAACGGCTATCTGCTTTAAGCAAAATGACCAGTTGCTGGTGCATCAATCTGCAAAAGGAAAAGACGCAGACTCCTTTATTCTAAAATGGGTTGAAAAAATTAATCCTGCTATAATTTTTATAGATGCCCCCTTATCGCTTCCTGCTATTTATCAGAACGGCATCGGCCAAAATTATTTTTATCGATCATGCGATGCTTCCCTTGGTGCCATGTCGCCTATGTTTTTGGGTGGTTTAACGGCTCGCGCTATGCAGTTAAAAAGTAAACTTACTGCACGCGGTATAGACGTTTTTGAAACTTATCCGGCTGCTTTTGTTAAGCACGTCTTACCTTTAAATACGTATTACAAAAAAGAGCTAGCGCATTTTACTCGAACACTTGCAACAACCTTCGCTCTGCCGAAACTTCCTGTTATTTCCTCTTGGCATCAGGTAGATGCCTTACTTTGTTGGTGTGCTGCTAATCGGTATTTGCTAGGAACATCTGTAGTACATGGCGATGCCGAAGAGGGTTTGATATACCTTTAATTAGCTATTCCTTATACCACATTCATTTCTCACCATCAACCAAAAGTTCTGCCTACTTTTGTGGCGTGAGTGTTATTCATTTTATTACCGAACTTCCAGAACCTCAACGAGAAATCATGACAATCTTACGGTCCTGGATTCTT
>CAYNKN010000103.1:0-2281 GCA_964397805.1 uncultured Chryseolinea sp.
ACACCAGAAACATGATTTGCGCGTTGGAGGCAGTTTCCTTATTCGGGTTGATCTCCTGTAATTCTTTCATGGCTTTCAGTCCGAGTGGAGTGGCTGCGTTGTCCAGACCGAGCATGTTCGCACTGAAATTCATAATGATCGATCCTGTGGCCGGGTGATTCTTTGGAATTTCTGGAAACAACCGCGAAAAGAAAGGACCCACTACTTTGGAAAGGATCGGCACAATACCACCTTTTTCACCAATTTTCATGATACCGAGCCACAGCGACATAACGCCTGTTAGGGCAATCGATATCTCGAAACCAGTTTTAGCCATATCAAAGGTTGACTGCAATAACTGGGGGAATACCTCTAAATCTTGAAAGAAAATAAGTTTACATAACGCGACTACAAATGCAATTAGGAAAAAAGAGACCCAGATGTAGTTTAATACCATAGTTCTTAAAATTGTTCAGTTACCTAAACCGCGTTTCAAGTATAACTAAAAGTTTATTTAACGGTAGTATTCACTTCTTTAACTTCTTTTAAATAAGTTTTATACTTTTGAAATTGGAATTACTCTTTTTAACCTGTATGAATTCATATTACAAGCTTTTAGCAGTCCTTATTGTTACATTTTGTTCGTTTGGAGTTGCCCATGCTCAAACTGGTCCTGGTGGTGTCGGTAATGCAACTGGTTCAATTGGTCAACCTAAAAACGTTGTCTGGCTTAGGTCTGGCAGCGGTATTTCCCAAACAGGTGGCTTGGTAAATAGCTGGGCTGATCAATCGGGTAATACGCTGAATGCCAATGGATCGGGTGCCACACGCCCTACCTTTGTAGCATCCGATATTAATTTTAATGCGTTGCCAGCGATTGATTTCTCTCCAACAGGCACCAATATTAATCTCTCAATCCCAGATAACGATCAGTTAGATAATACAAACGGGGTTACTCTTTTTGCAGTAATTCGTCCGACCGATGTTAGTGGTAATAAAGGAATTCTTTCTAAACGCAGTGGTGTAAATATTGATTTGGCCTACATGATGTGGATTAATACGGCTGATCTTAGTTCCCGAATTATGGGTTCTAGTGTATCGCCCAATATAAATACCTTAACGGCTAATACTACCCATATTGGAAGTGTGGTGTTTAATGGATCAAGTGGTAATCCAAGAATTTTCAATTATTTAAATGGCGGGTTAGTGGGGTCGGGTAATGGTCCAACTTTCATTACTAACCAATCATCAAACCTATACATAGGCACATTTGATGAATCTGGAGGCGAGGATAGAAATTTTGCTGGACGCATGGCAGAGGTTTTAGTATATACTACTAATCTAAATGCTGCTCAGCGTCAGATTGTTGAAAACTATCTGAGCTCAAAATACAATACTACATTAGCTTCCGGTGATGTTTATGCCGGAGATACAGGAGGAAATGGAAACTATGATTTTGACGTGGTTGGTATTGGTAGGCAAGGTGGAGAGTCGCATACAGAAGCTAACTCTGCGGGTTTTATTTTATCAACTTATAATGGTACGCTAGATACAGATGGAGAGTTTCTATTAGCAGGCCATAACAATATTGCCAATGCAGTTTCATTGGCGAATTTAGGTGCTGGTGTACAACAACGGTGGGCAAGGACTTGGTATGTTGATAAAACAACGGCTGGCGTATTAGATGCTGCCATTACGTTTGATTTTAGTGAAGGTATTGCTGGCCAATTTCCACAAGTAACCGATGATTATGTTTTACTTCGATTCGATGGTGCAAACTATTCTATCGTTCCGATCGCTTCAGTAGATAAAACTATTGTTGGTGATCGTATTACATTCAGAGTATCCGATGCAAATTTGATAGATGGTCGATATACGTTAGGAACTATTAATGCAACTGCAAGTCCGGTAAATGGAGCAGCAAACAGAACATGGTATAGCTACCAAAACGGTAACTGGACAAACCCTTTATCATGGACATTAGACGGAGGTGTTACACCATTACTGGTGAACCCAGGAAATGAAATTCCGCTACCAAGCGATAATGTAGTGATTACCACAGGTAAAACAATTACCATGGTGGATAACAACAGATCGACTTCCAGCATTGCTGTTGTCGGCACATTAAATATTGCTGCTACATCAGGACATAATTTTGGTGCCATCTCTGGTAACGGAAGAATTCGGTATGCTGGTGCTGCAGGTAATGATAATTTCCCTGCGGGTACAGTAACTAATTTTGCCAGCCCTACCATAGGTGGAACGGCAGAAGTATATGGTACAGGTCTTAACTTAAATCAGA
>CAYNKN010000103.1:2291-9692 GCA_964397805.1 uncultured Chryseolinea sp.
AAATCAGAATAGAACTTTCAACAGACTCATTATAAACTTAAGTAGTGGTTCTGCCACGTTGTTAGCAGATTACTCGATTAATGGTAACCTGATTATTGAAAATGGTATTTTACAAATTAATAACGCTACAACAAATAGTCGATCGATAACCGTACAACAAGATGTTGAGGTTAGATCGGGAGCAGGGATTACTACAGGAGCGGGCAATGCGCGCCATCAATTTAATTTCTATGGAAATCTATTAATAGGGACGGGAGCTACTTTAGCTTTTACTAATCGGATTTCTCCAGCCTATACTACTGAGGCTACTGATGGTATTGTAGATGCTAATTTTTTAAATGGGTTAACCAATCAACAAATAACCTGTAACGGTGTATCTAATTTTTATCGGATACTAATTGATAAGGGAACAGATGACACCCATACACTTCGTATAACGGCCAGTGCAGTTGGTAATTTTAACCTATTTGGATTCGCAAATCAGAATCATGGTGACGTAGCACAACTAGCAACCAGTACCAATGCCTTTGCACTGATTCGGGGTACAGCAGAGATTGGAACAAACGTGGTAATCCCCAACCTAAGTAACACAGGAAATTATAACGTTTCCGCAGGAGCAACTTTATGGGTTAATGGTGGTACAGTTAATAAAGATGCGGGTAACTCCTTGGTTCCCTATGGTAAAGTGCGAGTAAGCGCAGGAACATTAACGGCCACAGTAAATGCAGGTATCACTACACGCGATAATGGATCAATTATTATAGAAGGAGGTACAGTAACAGCAAACCAAATACGAACTTCCGTATTAGGCCCAACGAATGTGGGAGGATACATACAATCTGGTGGAACAGTAACAGTTGATGCTGGCGCCCCCGGAGGTTCAGGAAATGACTACTATGTATTTACATTAAACTATCCGGGCAATGTATTTCAAATGTCGGGAGGTACGCTAATAGTTAGAGGTGCGCGTGCTGGATCAGGCGGTACACGGGGTGCTATTTTTATCAATTCAGATCCTACTAATGTTAGTGTTACCGGTGGAACGGTGATCATGGAAATCAGTAATAATAATGTTTATAAGGTTACTTCTCGCGCACCTTTTTGGAATGTTATTATGCGTAGAGCTTCTGGTACAGCCACTCAAATTCAATTAGGTGGTGGAACATCCGGCACGGGTGCAGGGACAGAGACGTTAGGTATCCAGCCACTTGTGGTTAAAAATGATTTCGCAATTCAAGCACCAGTAGACTTTAATGCCAATAGTGCGAATGTTAACATTGGTGGAAATTGGACTATTCAAAATACAGCACTATATACGCCCGGTACAAATGTTACTACCATAGATGGTTTGGGGGTAAGTACGCTTTCGTTAGGCAATGCAACCAGAACCGTTAGTGGATTTACAATAGCCAAGCAAAACGTAAGTAATCAAGTGGTAATCGGTTTAGGTGCCTCGGTTGCGCTACAGGTAAATAATGAATTGAGAGTAGAACGTGGAATACTAAACCACGGTGTTTATTCCATTAGCGCACGAGAGAATGTATTCTTGTCATCTACTATCGGTTCTGCAACAGCGGTAGGTAGATTATTGTTGAATGGAACAGTTCCACAAAACTTTACATCAGTAGCCGGTACTATTTTTAATTTGGAAATCGATAATACCAATGGTATTCAATTACTCAATGATGGATTAAATGTTTTCAGAACGTTATCCCTTACTAATGGCGTATTTAATATCAATACCTTTAAACTTTCTCTTTCAGGAGCGAATGCATCAATAGCTGGAACAGGTTTCGGTACAACGAAGATGATACAAACAGCAGGCAATGCGAGTGATGGTGGTTTAGAAATGTATTTCGATACGAATGAAATTATTGCTTATCCATTAGGTGTGGCTGGTAAGTACACGCCTGCTCGTGCGCAATTTCAAAACTTCGTTGATGATGGCCATGTAGCTATAAATCCAGTTGATCAAGTTTTGGCCACTACCAACCTAAGTGGCGGAGCTGACATTCTTTCTTATTATTGGCGGGTTAAACACAGAGAATTCACCACCTTACCAACAGTTTCATATGAGTTTATCTATGACGATACTGATATTGGTGGTAATGAAGCGAACTACGTTCCAGGTAAAGTGCTTAGCGTAGTTCCGTTCACACGATCTTCAGAAGCGGCTTCTGATCTTGTTCAAGCTCAAAATAGAATTATTTTTAATGGAGCTTCAACGGGAGCTGTTTTTCCTGGCTCAGGTTTTTCATTAGAGCAGGCCAACTATACGGCTGGAGCCACCAGCCGTTTTACAGGAGCGCCTACAATTTATTATAGTAGGCTCCCGAATGGTTCTGGCTACTACAATAGAAATTGGAGAGTTAATGATCACTGGTCGTTGATACCTCATGATGGCGCTGCAAATAACGCTAGCAGACCATCAGCGGGTAGTTTTCCTCAGGCAGGTGATGTTGCTGTTATTGGTTATGGCGGTTACACTGGAGGGGAAAGTCCAACTCACTCTTTAAATATTCAAAATGCTGATGTTGTTAACGTGGCAGAAATTATTTTTGAAAACCCGTTTAATAATTCAAATAGATTAGTTGTTAGAAGAAACGCTTCTTTAACATTTGGCAAAATCAGTGGGACGGGAGGTACGTTAATGCAACGACAACAGGTAGGTGATAACCCTACTATAGTCGGTGATTTTGGCGAATTTTACAGTTCTTCCACATTTACATATGCTTACTATTTTGACAATAATGGAACATATAACATTACTCCGCCTACCACAATTTTTCCAAACTTAAGGGTAGAAGGAGTTAATAATAGTCGGATCGCAATTTTCCAAAGTGATATTGTTGTTAATAACAATTTTACTATTGATGGAAATGGTGTTTTAAGGACGAATAACGGGCCAAACGGAGATATTGAGGTATTGGGTCAAATGAGGATTGGGGGTTTTAATGGTGGTACTTTTGAGTTTAACGATCAAGTAGCAAGAACTGTTAAAGTACAGGATTTAAGATTCATAGGTACTTCAGCAACTTCTAATTTAATAGTTCGTAATAATACTCCAAATGGAGTCGTACATAGACTAATTGTGAGTGGCAATATTGAGCAGACAAGAGCGGGAGACTTCACTCTGTTCAATGGCAATGGTGTGAATGATAATAATGTTATTTTAGAGTTAACGGGAGCTGGAACTCATAATTATACGAGAACCGCTGGAAATCCACTCTCCATGTTTAGGCTGATTGTAAATAAGGACAATTCAATTGCCTCAACATTTACCTTTCAAAGTAGTGCGACTCTAAATGCCCTTTCAAATACGCCATTAAAGCCAATTGTTAGCGAAAATGGTTTGCTTATTTTAGATAATGCAACTATTAACTTCAACCTAACAACAGGTGGTGGAAATTTTGTTATACCATCAACAGCCGGTTTAGAAGTAAGAGCCGGAACAGTTAATGTTTCGGGTAGCGATACAGGAATTTTATTAGATGGATTACTCCGTGTAAGTGGTGGCACAGTAAATATGGATGACGCGGTTAATAATGGCAATAATTATATTGAGTATTCAGCTTCGAACTTTGCAACATTAGAGGTAACAGGAGGTTCTTTGGTAGTAGGCTCGCAATTACGAAGAGGATTAACTTCAACCGCAGGAAGTTTAAAATACACGCAAACTGGAGGTAACGTAGTCTTAGGTAAGCGAGCAGCACCAACAGCAACTCGTGGTGTACTAGAATTAATTAATGCTGGGAGCGAGTTTAACCATTCTGGCGGATCGCTTACAGTTGTGCGAGGTATTAACAGTGCCAATGTACCATCAGTGCTTTTGGAGCCACAATTCCCTACGATTTTTACGTCAGGGGCTACTATCACTATTGGTAATGTGGATACTCCTGCGGGTGCTAACAGTCAGAATATAGGTATAAAAGCAAATGCAAGACGATTGGCTAATATTACAATTAATAATGCCAGTGGAAATAATCCGGTTGTAAAAATTTACACATCGCCATTGCAAGTTGATGGTACTTTAACAGTTGCAGCCGGTGCAACACTTGATGCCCAAGGAGTTAATATGTCATTACGAGGTGCTTTTGTTGTTAATGGAAATTTTATCCCTAACGGGAATACAGTCTCCTTTCCTGCAGGAGGTACAAGTGTTTCAGGAACTGCCACTGTTAATTTTTTTAATTTGTCCAAATCAGCGGAAGCAGCTGGTACATTAAGTATTAACACTCCCGTTATTATTGGTAATGATTTTTCTATTCTTCGTGGAACAGTAGCTGATAATGGAAATACAATACAGCTGTTGGGAGATGCAATTATAAATGGAACACATTCTAGTTCAGGGGGTCAAGGTCTTGTGTTCGCAGGAACCAGCCAACAACAATTACGTAGGACAGCGCCAGGCACAGGTGTGCTAGGTATAGTAACCATTAATAACCCTGCAGGTGTCGTGGCACCTAATGGTGCGGGGTATAATTTTAATATCACTAACGGTTTAAGACTGGTTCAAGGTGTTTTTGATATTGGTGGATCCCTATTAACGCTCTTGGTGAATGCTGGCATTGAAGAGGTAAACTTGTTTGGGACTACTAACATGGTGCAAACCAATAGCTCTTTTACCGATAGTGGAATACGTAAAAATTTTCCAAATAACTCAACCACTAACTTTACTTTTCCTATTGGTCTAGGTGCAAAGTATACTCCCGCTACGTTTGTTTTTGCAGGTGGTAGTACCGGAACGGGCTTACCTTCTATAACATTGAAAACAGCGAATGAACGAAATGGAGCCATCGTTAATGATTCAGAGGTTGGTGAATTTGATGGACTTGGAAATGGCTGTTTAGATAATAATGACTTGAACAACGTTCTTCAATATAACTGGATCGTTACAGGAAATAACATTAACACCAATTTCAATTCAAGTATGGTGTTAAACTATTTGCAAGCGGATGTAGCGGGTGATGTGTATTCAGAAGCAGATTATATTCCAGCTCGCGTATTAGATGCTGGAGGTGTGGTTAATAAATTTCCATCTACAGGGGTTAACACAACGCTAAACACCATTACGTTTACGTTCAATGGAACAACTACTGCTGGAGTTTCGGGTCAATATTTTGCCGGTGCCGACTGTGCTATTCCGAATATCGTTCCTATTTACACCACAGTTTTAACAGGTAATTTCGGACAAGCTGTTTACGATAATCCTGTACCCGGTGGAGGTGTACCAGTTGGCGCTATCGTAGTTGTTTCTTCAGGAACACAGCTAAATGTTAATGCAGATGGTGCGAATTTTTATCGCACAGAAATAAGCGGAACACTACAGATAAATAGTGGTACCATCGGTCATAGACTTGGTTCTGTTACAGGCGAAGGTACATTGAGATTAGAGGTTTTAGCGCCAGCCATGGGCGCTGTTTTACCAGCAGCTTTCTATAACGACTTCTTTAGTTGTGCCGGAGGCACATTGGAATTGGCAGGTAATACAAACTATGAAATTTTAGGTGGTATAACTTCGCTTAGAAGATTAGTACTTTCAGGAACAGGCGGTCGATTACTCGGAAATAACGACATCGTTTTATGCGATGACTTGGTAGTAAATGGACCAACTTTCACTAATCCCAATAATAGAGGTATTACCATTGAGCGTGACTTGCTTTTAAATGGAGGATCTTTTGCATCAGGGTTTGGAAATACATTAACCGTAGATCGAAACATGATTTTGGCGGGTGGCTCGTTTAACGGACAAACCAGTGGTGAAAAAATAGTTGGCAATGATCTAGTTATTTCAAGCGGAGCATTTACCGCAGGATCGGGAGGGGTGTTTACTTTGTTAGGAGATATTACGCTTACTGGCGGAACATTTTCAGGAGGATCGGGAGCACACAAGTTTTTGTTTCAAGGTTCTACGCAACAACAACTAGCCGGAAATCTTTCATTTAATCGTTTTGAAATAGACAACGGACAGGGTATACAATTACAATCAGGAAACACGACTGTAACAAATGAGTTGTTATTAACCAATGGACTCATAACTACCCAAAATAACTCGTTTACATTAACTACACCTGCGTTTATTACACCTACGATTGGTTCTGTCAATTCATTTGTAAACGGGAGACTGGGTAAAGTACTACCAGCATCTTCTTCATTTGTGTTCCCTATTGGAAAAGGTAATTTATGGAGAAATGCATCAGTTGCTAATACTAGTTCAGGGGCTTTTACTTGGAATGCTGAATACTTTGATGGTCCAGCTACGAATGAGCCAGGCGTAACCAATCTTACTCCCGTGTCGCCTACTTTGCGTATTAGCACAGGCGAATACTGGAAAATTTCTGATGGTAATGTTACACCATCTGGTGTTCAGGCAGTGGTTGGTTTAGCATGGGGAGTTGAAAGTGATGTATCTCCGCTTTTTGCTGAGCGTGAAGCTTTAGAAGTTGTAGCATGGAATACTGCAACTTCGGTTTGGAATACCTTTGGAGGCGCAAACTTTAGCGCAGGGCATACACAAGCTCGGGGATCGTTTAATGCTTCTTCGCCACTATCATTCAGCGAACGCATTGTAACACTAGGATCTAATGAAATCGCTAATCCGTTGCCGGTTCAATTAGAAAGTTTTGTTGGAAGACGTGAGGCTAGTGTTCACAAACTTACTTGGATAACAGTTTCAGAGTTAAACAACGATTACTTTGATGTTGAACGTTCTGCCGATGGAGAAACTTTTGAGTTCATTGGAACCAGAAATGGAAAAGGAACAACTCTTGCGAAAACAACTTACTCGTTTAATGATGTTGAGCCGCTGATTGGCAGAAACTACTACCGTTTAAAGCAAGTTGATTTTGACGGAACTGTAGATTACTCGAATGTAATTGTTCTAACAAACGATGATCAGTTAAGTGAGTTTACGCTTACTGCATTTCCGAATCCTGTGGGCGGGGAGCGTGTTTTAACAGTGCGTACAAACAAGGATAATTCAGATGAGGCTCAACTCATTGTGTTTGATATGCTTGGAAAATCAATTAACACCATGACTATTACAGAAGCAGGTATTAGCGAAAGAACACTTGATTTACCTACTAATCTAAAAGCAGGTATTTATATAATCGAATTCAAACAAGGTTGGAGACGAGTAGTAAAACGAATAGTTATTTTATAGACCTACGAGTTTATCGCATTTAATAAACAGCAGACAGCAACTCCTGCTGTTTCTGTTCTAAGCCTACTATTCCCCAAACTCACTTTAGCAAAATCATGTTGCATGGCTAAAGCTAATTCTTCCGTGGAGAAATCGCCTTCTGGGCCAATCAAAATAAGGTAATCTTGGTTGGTAGGTGCCACCCTAAATAGTCGTTCCTTAAAAAGCTGAACAGGTTCCAGATTGAGGGAATAATATAC
>CAYNKN010000104.1:0-9680 GCA_964397805.1 uncultured Chryseolinea sp.
CGCGCACGATTTAGGCAATCCTCCTTTCGGCCATGCCGGAGAGGCTGCCATCTCCGATTTCTTTGCACATCATCCAAAGGGATTGCGATTTAAAAATCACGTTAGCCATGAAGAATGGAACGACCTCATTGCGTTTGAAGGAAACGCTCAGGGCTTTCGCATACTCAACAAAAATCATTACGGACTAAAGCTTACGTTTGCCACGCTGGGTGCCTTTACCAAATACCCGTGTCCTTCTGTTTTTAATGGACGCGATAAGACTAAACGAAGCCAGAAAAAATTTGGGTACTTTCAATCTGAGCAACTACTCTTTCAAGAAGTAGCCCAGTCGTTAGAACTAAGCCCAGTAACTAACCAGGTATTTGCGCGACATCCGCTAGCTTTTTTAGTAGAAGCAGCAGACGACATTTGTTATAGTATTATTGATTTAGAAGATGGCTGTAGTTTAGGGTTGGTTAGTTATGCCGAAGCACGCGAACTGTTTGAAGGTGTTATCACAAAAAGTAAATCGAAATTAGGCAAGCTCGAAAAATTGATCAGTTCGCAAGAGAAAGTAGCCTACCTCCGCGCACTGGCTATTGGCGATTTAATGGATGAGTGCTCTATACTGTTTCTAGATCATGAAAATAAAATTGTAGAAGCCACATTCGATCAGGCATTAGCAGATGGATGCCCCTCGAAAGAAGGATTGAAAAATATTATTCAGGTATCTGTTGAAAAAATTTACAAGGCGCGGCAAGTTGTTGAAATTGAAGCTGCCGGGCATGAAGTATTACCCGGTTTATTAGATGCCTTTACTACCGCAGGGCTTTATCTGTTAGAAAAAACACGATCGCGTAAATATGAAAATCTTCAACTGCTACTGCCCGAAGAAACACGCGTAGATATTGCTGAACATCCGCAGCAAGTTTATCGAATGCTTCGAAACGTGGTTGATTTTGTTTCTGGCCTTACCGATAAACATGCCCTTTCACTTTACCGAAAAATACACGGCATGAGTCAATAAATGGTTTTTTGGGTACATAGAGGCTACTGAAGCACTTTTCAATAACCATCAAAAACGTGGAGAAACCAACCGGCAAAGTTGTCAGCGAAAACAATCAAAAATCCTTAGCTTTGGCATCTTCAACCTAAGACTACTTATTCCATATGTGGAATTCCATTGCCAAGTTTATAATTCGCTATCGCCTCCCGTTATTTATTCTCATCGGTATCATCACGGTTTTTATGGGCTACTTTGCCCGCTATGCCGAAATGAGCTACGACTTTCGTGGAACAGTTCCGGCTAATGATTCAGCACAAATTTACTTTGATCAATTTAAACAACAGTTTGGTGAAGATGGTAACGTAGTAGCTGTTGGTCTTCGCGATAGCGCCATTTACCGTTACGAAAATTTTAGTAAGCTCGTAGCATTTTGTGCGGAGCTCAAAAAGATTGATGGTGTCAATAACATTATATCGCTTCCGCAAATAAAAATTCTTGAGAAAGATACTGCTCAGACTCGCTTTTTACTTCGCGATATTTTTACAGAACCCATTACCAATCAGGCGCAATTAGATAGTTTGATTTCAGAAGCAAAAAAACAGCGCTTCTACATTGGCCAAATTGTGAACGAAGAAAATGGTGCATTGGCCATGCTCATTGCTGTAAACAAGGAAATACTTAATTCACATAAACGCATTGGTTTAACAAACGCGATTGTTGCAGCCGGTACTAACTTCTCTAACGCTACCCAAATTGAATTACATTATGCCGGGTTACCTTTTGTTCGATCGGTTATTGCATCGCAGGTGGGCACAGAGTTAAAAGTGTTTTTGGGGCTATCGGTTTTAATTACCGGTTTAATCTTGTTGATTTTCTTTCGGTCGTTTCGGGCTATGATTTTTCCGTTGCTCGTTATTGGTATAGTGGTAGTATGGGTAATGGGAACCATTGTGTTATTTGGTTTTAAGATCACCTTACTCAGCGGAATGATTCCGCCCATCATTGTGGTAATTGGTATTCCCAATGCTATTTATTTAATGAATAAATACCATACAGAATTTGCCGCACATGGCGACAAAATGTTGGCTATTAATCGGGTAATTCGAAAAATAGGATTGGCTACCTTCTTAACAAATTTAACTACAGCTATTGGCTTTTTAGTATTGCTTACTGCCGACATAACTATTCTACGCGAGTTTGGTATTGTAGCCGGTATTAACGTAATGGCTACCTACGTGGTAAGTTTAATTTTAATACCCGGTGTATTTGCCTGGATGCCTGCCCCCACCGCTAAACATTTAAAACATTTAGACTTTAAGATTTTTGATAACATCTTAAGCAATATTGATTTAGTAGTACATCGCCATCGTGCACTTATTTACGCCATTACCTTAGTAGTAGTAACTTTTGCTATTATTGGTATGTCGCGATTGCATTCTGTATCGTTTATGGTCGATGACCTCCCGGAAGAAAGCATTGTTAAAAAAGATTTGAAATTTTTCGAGGCCAATTTTAGTGGAGTTATGCCCCTTGAAATTGTACTTAACACAGGTAAACGAAGGGGAGTAATTGATGTAAAGAATTTACAAAAAATTGATGCTTTCGAACAGTTTTTAGATAGCCAACGCGATATCTCCAAACCTGTATCGATTGTAAGTTTTGTGAAAGCCTCTAAGCAAGCTTTTTACAATAATAATCCCGACCGTTATACACTTCCTGATAACCGTGAGCGCGCGTTTATCCTTCGCTACATGACGGGACAATCTGATAACTCCGGACTCTTCAAATCGTTTGTAGATTCTACCTTACAAACCATGCGTATATCCCTACAGGTAGCCGATATCGGTTCGGATAAAATGGATTCGCTTGTTAATACCGTTATTAAACCACACATGGATTCTGTCTTTGCCGGCACCGGCATAAGTGGATATATTACTGGTACTACTCCGCTCTTCATTAAAGGCAACTCGTTTTTGATTAGCAACTTGAAGGCAAGCTTGTTTTTAGCTTTTGGGTTAATCGCACTTACCATGGGAATTTTGTTTGCCAATCTCCGTATGATTGTCATCTCGCTAATTCCAAATTTTATTCCCATGATGATAACCGCAGCGTTGATGGGATATTTTAATGTACCCCTAAAACCAAGTACG
Source organism: uncultured Chryseolinea sp. (assembly GCA_964397805.1). GTDB lineage: Bacteria > Bacteroidota > Bacteroidia > Cytophagales > Cyclobacteriaceae > Chryseolinea. The sequence continues at coordinate 3,136 of CAYNKN010000104.1, forward strand.
GTGCTGATCTTTAGTATTGCTTTTGGTATTTCGGTTGATTACTCCATACACTTCCTCGCCAAATACCGACAAGAGCTTTTAGCGCGCAGTTTCTTTGTGCCCGTAGCAGTAAGTAATAGTTTAATGGAAGTGGGAAAGAGTATGATGTATACCTCTATCGTATTGTTTTTTGGGTTCATCATTTTTGCCTTCTCCTCATTCGGTGGCACCATTGCGCTGGGCATATTAACATCTACCACCTTGCTGATGTCGATGTTTACCAATTTAATTTTACTCCCATCGCTCATCATGACCTTCGATCGAGGTAAGTATCAGCGAAAAGATCATCAGATTATTGATGACTTCGATCCGAATTTCTACAGCGAAGCAGAAGACGAAGAAATAGACCTAAATAAGATCAAAATCCATAATCGGCATTCGGCTGCTGAATAAGCCTGCTTTCGTGCGCATACCCAAGCGCTATTCCCTTCCTATTTCGCAATTATCAAATATCTTTGCGCTCTTACTCAAACCGCATACGATAGTTTTTACTCATGGCCGGAAAGTACAACGAAATTAAAACCCTGAATTTTGCTACCCTCGCTGAAGAAATACGTGATTTCTGGAAAGCCGAAAAGGTATTCGAAAAATCAGTAAGTAATCGCGAAGGCGCTCCTAGTTTTACTTTTTACGAAGGCCCTCCTTCCGCAAATGGCACACCCGGCATTCACCATGTTATGGGTAGAACTGTAAAAGATATCTTTTGCCGTTTCAAAACCTTACAGGGTTTTCAGGTAAAACGCAAAGGCGGATGGGATACACACGGATTACCCGTAGAGTTACAAGTAGAAAAAGAGTTAGGTATTACCAAAGACGATATCGGTAAAAAGATATCCATAGCAGAATACAATCAGAAGTGCCGCGAAACGGTAATGAAATATAAAGACCAGTGGGATGACCTAACCTACAAGATGGGCTACTGGGTAGATTTAGATAACCCCTACATTACTTACGAAAAAGAATACATTGAATCACTTTGGTGGATCTTAAAGCAATTCTATAATAAAGGGTTGTTGTATAAGGGTTACACCATTCAACCTTATTCACCGGCTGCCGGCACCGGACTAAGTTCACATGAACTCAATTTACCCGGCTGTTACAAAGATGTAAAAGATACTTCTGTTGTTGCACAGTTTGCTGTAAAACACAATGACAGTTCAGCATTTTTATTTGGCCAACAACGTAATGTTTATATTCTTGCCTGGACTACCACTCCGTGGACGTTACCATCAAACACAGCTTTAGCGGTAGGCGCAAAAATTACCTATGTGCAGGTAGATACCTTTAATCCTTATACGCACAAACCAGTGAGTGTTATTCTGGCGAAGGATCTCTTCGGAAAATATTTTTCTGATAAACACAAAGATGTTAGCTTATCAGCATACAAGCCTGGTGATAAAATTATACCGTTTGAAATCATCCAAGAATTTACCGGAAGTACGTTAGTAGGTGTGCGCTACGAACAACTCATGCCCTACTTGCAGCCGTTGTATGATGCAGACAATGCCTTTCAGGTAGTCGCTGGCGATTTTGTTACTACGGAAGATGGAACAGGTATCGTACATATTTCGCCCACTTTTGGTGCAGACGATTTTAGAGTAGCCAAACAAAATAACATACCACCTCTCACAGTAAAAGATGAAGCCGATAACGAATTACCAACCGTTGATCGTAAGGGGAAGTTTGTAAATGCTATTGGTGAAAAACTACAGCAAGGTGTTGCTACCTATTCCATTAAAACACATCGTGCTTTAGCTGCCGATGAGTTCTATGTAAAGAACTATACCAACGAAGACGAAACACATCCGGAATATAAAAACACCGATGTAATCATCTCCATTATTTTAAAGGAAGAAAACAAAGCCTTTAAAGTAGAAAAGTACGAACATACCTATCCGCACTGCTGGCGTACCGATAAACCTGTTTTGTACTATCCGCTTGATTCCTGGTTTATAAAAACCACCGCATTAAAAGAAAAAATGGTGGCCCTTAATAAAACCATTAACTGGAAACCAGAGTCTACAGGCACCGGGCGATTTGGTAATTGGTTAGAAAACTTAGTCGATTGGAATTTATCACGGTCGCGCTATTGGGGAACACCACTACCTATTTGGCGAACAAAAGATGGCAAGGAAGAAACTTGCATAGGCTCGCTAGAAGAGTTGAAGCAAGCGATTGAAAAAGCAACCGTAGCAGGAATTAAAAATTCGACAATAGACGTAAGTGATCCGGCTTTTGATTTACATCGACCATTTGTTGATGAGATCACGTTAGTAAGCCCAAGTGGTGAACCCATGTATCGAGAACCCGATCTGATTGATGTGTGGATTGACTCAGGCGCGATGCCCTACGCACAATGGCATTACCCCTTTGAAAATAAAGACATCTTTGAAAAAAATTATCCTGCCGATTTCATTGCCGAGGGAGTAGATCAAACACGTGGATGGTTTTTTACATTGCATGCCATCGCAGTGATGTTGAATGACAGCAGCAGCGAAGTACAAGCCGTCAATAAAAAAGTAGGGAATGGTGGTGTAGCATTTAAGAATGTAATCTCCAACGGATTAGTACTTGATAAAAACGGCAATAAAATGTCGAAGAGTAAAGGTAATGTGGTTAATCCTTTTGAAACTTTATCAACTTATGGAGCCGATTTAGTGCGATGGTATATGATTGAGAACGCACCACCGTGGGATAACCTGAAGTTTGATGCCGAAGGAATCACGGAAGTACAACGCAGATTTTTTGGAACACTATCCAATACCTACTCATTCTTTGCACTCTATGCCAACATCGATGGCTTTGTAAAAGATGAGATGGATAATGTACCCTTTGCAAATTTAACACCACTCGATCAATGGATTATTACCAAAGAACAAACATTGATTACCGAAGTTACAGAAGCTTATAGCAATTACGAACCAACACGAGCTGCACGTGCCATTCAGGAATTTGTAAACGACCACCTCTCGAATTGGTATGTGCGTCTTAATCGTAAACGCTTTTGGAAAGGCGAGATGAGCGAAGACAAAAGAGCAGCATACGAAACACTGTATGAATGCCTGTTGGTAACAGCACAACTTATGTCGCCCATTGCTCCTTTCTATAGCGAGTGGCTTTATAAAAACTTAACCGATAACATTCGCGCACGCGCTAAACAATTTAATACACCGCTTCAAGTCGAGTCTATTCATCATAGCACATTAGTACAGGCCAGTGAGCAGCGCAAAAATACAGAGCTTGAGGTATCGATGGATTATGCTCAAAAAATTTGCTCGCTGGTACATTCGCTACGAAAAACAGCTCGCATAAAAGTTCGCACTCCGCTTCAGAAAATTTTGCTGCCGGTAGTAGATGAAAAATTTGCCGCGCGGGTAAAGCGTGTCGAAGAAATTATTCTGGCCGAAGTAAATGTTAAAACCATTGAGTACATAGACGATACTTCTGACGTGGTGGTGAAAAAGGTAAAACCAAATTTTTCAAAACTTGGCCGCCAGTATGGTGCAAAAATGAAAGAGGTAGCCGCTGTTATTAATGGCTTTGCACAAGAAGACATTAGCACATTAGAAAAAACCGGAACCCTTACTAAAGAGGGTTTTGCGATTGTATTAGAAGATGTGTTGATTAGCTCAGAAGATATTCCGGGGTGGTCTGTTGCCACAGAGGGTGGTGTAACGGTGGCGTTAGATGTTACGCTTACCGATGAACTTCGTAAGGAAGGTATTGCTCGCGACTTTGTTAACCGAGTGCAAAATCTCCGGAAGGATATGGGTCTAGCCGTACTTGATAAAATAGTTGTTGAGGTAGAAAAAAATAGTGAAGTAGTAACCGATGCACTCACTGTATTTAAAGAATACATCAGCATCGAAACACAAGCAATTACTTTAGAGTTAAAAGATACCGTAGCCGAAGCCACTGAAGTAGATATGGATGACTTTGCGCTAAAGATTAAAATTAGTGTTCATAAATAGTTTGTAATGGGTCTACACTTTTACCGACTATTGAAACAACCCGTAAACCAGCTGGATATTCTACCTGCTTTCAATGTAACTGATCTATGAAAACCTATAAATATTTCATTCTTGCACTGGTCATTATCATCCTCGATCAAACATCCAAATTACTCGTGCATGAATACATGTACCTGCATCAGGAAATTACCGTGCTAGGCAATGAACAATTTGGTTTTAAACTCCACTATTTATTAAACCCCGGAATGGCGTTTGGTATTAAGTGGAACAATGAATTTGGTAAACTTACGCTTACGGTTTTTCGTATTGCGGCTATGTTTGGTATTGGTTACTACCTTATTAAGATGGCTACAAAAGGCGCTTCCACTGGTTTTTTATGGTGCATGGCATTAATCCTTGGCGGAGCAGTAGGCAACGTAATTGATAGTACGTTTTATGGTGTGTTACTAAACAACCATCCCGTTAATTCATCCACACCTTGGTTTCATGGGCAAGTAATTGACATGCTCTTCTTCCCGTTGTTTGATTTCACCTGGCCAGAATGGATGCCTTTTGTGGGCGGTGACTACTTTTTGTTTTTTAGTCCGGTGTTTAATATTGCCGACTCTTCGATTTTTTTAGGTGTTGTTATCATCCTCATTTTTCAACGAAAGTTTTTTGCTGCCCAATTGGAAGAAGAAACCATCACTACTTCAGAACCAGTTAGCCCTACCTCCACGGAAGAAACTACGAGAGAAGAAAGAAAGTAATAATAACTAGTATTCTCAGGCACATAAGTATAGTCTTATCGCGATAGCGGTTTTAACCGTTCAGAAAATAAATTCTTAAAGTGGATTCGAGTTTTAAAAGGCTACTTGCTAATGCCAAGGCTTTCACCGTACTTTTGTCGCTGCCCTAAACCACTTTAAACCCACTTATTTTTATGAGCTTATTTATCAAAAAGCCTTTGGCCCAGTTAATGGCGCAGGCTGGTGATTCTGACAAAGGACTAAAGCGAACGTTGGGTGCAGGTAATTTAGTAGCGTTGGGAATCGGTGCCATTATTGGTGCCGGACTTTTTGTGCGTACCGCTGCCGCTGCGGGCGAAGCTGCCGGACCTGCCGTAGTGATATCGTTTATTGTCGCGGCTATTGGTTGTGCTTTTGCCGGTTTGTGCTATGCTGAGTTTGCCTCGATGATACCTGTTGCCGGTAGTGCTTACACCTATGCATATGCTACCATGGGAGAATTTGTAGCGTGGATTATTGGATGGGCTTTAGTGTTAGAATATGCTTTAGCAGCAGCAACGGTATCTATTGCGTGGAGCGAATATTTAAATCATCTATTAGGTGGCGTTATACCGTATGCCTTGTGCCATTCTCCGATGGAAGTATCGGCTGATGGCATCCGTGGATTTATGAATGCACCAGCTGTATTCATCTTGTTAATGTTAACCTTGATATTAATTAAAGGCACTAAAGAATCGGCTTTAGTAAATGCCATTATTGTTATTGTTAAGGTGGCCATTGTGTTAGTATTTATTGCTATTGGCTGGCAATACATTAACCCGGCCAACTACGAACCCTTTTTCATTCCGGAGACAACACCCGGACACGAAGCATTTAACCGGCATGGGTGGGGTGGTGTATTTGGCGGTGCTGCTATTGTGTTTTTTGCATTCATCGGTTTCGATGCCGTGTCTACTGCTGCGCAAGAAGCAAAGAATCCTAAACGCGATATGCCGATTGGAATTTTAGGATCACTCATCGTATGCACAATATTATATATTTTGTTTTCGTATGTATTAACCGGTGTTGCCAATTGGCAAGAATTTAAAACAGCCGGTAAAGAAGCCTCGGTAGCGTATGCCATTAAAATGTACATGCCCGGTTTCGAATGGCTTGCTACTTTAATATCCGTAGCCATCTTAGCTGGCTTTTCGTCTGTTATATTGGTTATGTTAATGGGGCAATCGCGTGTGTTTTATTCGATGTCGAATGATGGACTTATTCCTAAAGTCTTTGCCGCGCTTCATACAAAATACCGTACACCTTACAAATCGAATTTAATCTTGTTTGTTTTTGTCGGTTTGTTTGCGGCATTTATTCCTGGCAACATGGCGGGCGACTTAACTAGTATTGGTACTTTATTCGCGTTTGTAATGGTATGTGCCGGAGTATGGGTTATGCGTGTTAAAAATCCGGAAGCAGTAAGACCTTTTAAAACACCGTTGGTTCCGCTCGTTCCTATTTTAGGTATTTTAGTTTGTTTGGGTATGATCGTTTACCTACCTCTTGAAACACAACTTGCCGCAGGCGCATGGATGATCATTGGATTAATTATTTATTTCAGTTATAGTAAGCGACACAGTTACTTAGGAAATAAAAAGCTTTAGTCTGTATCATAAAGTAAGCTGAGTTTTAAAAAGAAGAATTCAGCTTACTTTATTATTCATTACGTGCAAAAATTTTACAGCTAGCTTTAGTCAATGGCAATCCCATTATTACTCTACTCCCTTTGCTTTCATCTTCGTAAACTCACGGAATCGTCTGTACA
>CAYNKN010000105.1:0-9573 GCA_964397805.1 uncultured Chryseolinea sp.
CTTTAGCCCATGCAAAAGCGTCACGCTTCAATTTTGAAGGTGCACACTATAATTATAAGTTGGCCAATGCCAAACGTCCTACTCCTTACTCCCTTGTTAATGCGGGTAATGTTTATATATGGGAAAACAAATTATACACCGCAATTCGTACCTATCAACATGCGAATGCGGTAATGCCCGGCACAGGGGTCATTGAAAACAACTTAGGATTTGCTTACCTCAAAACATTTTATATTGACTCCGCAGTAGTCTATCTCAACCAAGCTCGTGGTCATCACTTTTCAAAAGAGGCTGCTGAAACCAATTTTTTTGCGTTGGCCGCTATAGAGTCGCTACCGATTAAAACAGATTCGGTACTTCAGTTTTTTAAAACATCGGCACCGGGTGTTGTGGCTAATGCATTAGCGCTAGCAACACAACAAGGCAATACCATAACATTACCGCTTAATCCGTTACAAACCAAAAAGTTAAATCTCCACACAGCCACTTTACTGAATAACTATATCATTCAACATGTTGCTGATATCGATACTACTTTTATCAATCAGGCGTATGCCATCACAGCCGATTCGTTCAATATAGATTTTCGGGAAGCGTTGCGCTCATCACTAGCCTTTGCTTATTATCAACAAGGTAATGTTACTAAGGCCATTGAAATCTTAGCTGAACTGGCCTACATTAGTCAACGCTATCAAGGTAAGTTTAATTACATTATGGGATTGTGGGCTTTAGAGCAGGGTAACCCAGTAGTAGCCTCCAGCTATTTTAATTATGCCGATACACACGATTATAAGAAAGCCCGATTTTACGATGCCATTGCCCTAACCGAAGCAGGGCAATTGTCTGAAGCTATCACAGCTTGGGATAGTGTTGCCCAAGGAAAAGATGATAGTGAAAAAATAATTGCAGCGCAGTTAAGAAAAATACTAACCATTTCGCCAGCAGAAGCACGTACGCTAAACGATGCGGAGAAGTATCAATTTTGTCGGTATCGCATAAGTTTGACTGACACAATACTTTTTAATAGCATTATTAATACGCTAGAAGAACCAAACTATAAAGCGCAAACTATTTTAGATTTTAGCCGGAAATTATTTGAAGCCGACCATTTACTTACCGCTATTCGATACTTTAACCGAACTGCCGGCTTATCTATTAACGATAAAAGATTGTATGATGATCTCCAGCATTTTGAATTACTCATGCTAGCACATCGGGGTGATGCACGGACATTAGCCTCGCAAATTAATAAAGGTATCACGTTTGATGTCTCCAGAAACGTAGTGAAGATGTTGTATACCGGTCTGATTGCCGCATCAAGTGGCGATATAGCATTAGCTAAACACAACTTCGAGCGACTAGCGGTGTACAATCCATATTTTGAAGAAGGTATTATTGCCGCAGCTAATTTTTTTAGAAGCCAAGACGAACAAAGTATTAAACCTTATTCTGTATTGGCCGAAGCACTTCAAATTAACGGACAGTCTATCCGTCTATTGAAGGCTTATATAGCCGAGGCATTACGGCAGGGATTTGATGAGTATGCTCTGAGTGCACAGCAAAGTCTGCGCACATTAGAGCAAAATCAGTAACCTATTAAACTTTACTTCTTTTCCGAACTGATTTTTTAGCTTTTACCTTTTTGGCGCCCGACTTTTTAGTCGTGGCTTTGGTGCTAACTTTTCCGTTCTTGGCTTTTGCTTCTTGTTTCTTGAGCTTGGCTTTTCGCTTAGCCTCCAGTTCCTTTTCTTTTTCTTTGGCCTCACGCGCCCAAAGCCTGATATTCTCACGAATTACTTTCCAGTAATCATTACCGTAATCCACAAAAATTTCGCCCCCGGCTTCGATGTCCTTTTTCGATTCGATGTATGCCTTCTTGCCATCGGTTATATAATCGCAGTTGTTTAACAGTCCTTTTACGCGCACAAGACCTTTGGCATCGTTAGCATAGCGCGCTAACGACTTTTTAGTAGTCAGTGCGTTGATAACATGATTTCGATTAACAAAGAAGATATAGCCATTTTTACCATCTTCATCTTCTACTTCTTTCCATGTAGAAACTTTACCCTTGTATTCAATTATTCGAGTACCCTTAGGAATAAATTTCTTAGTGAATAATCCTTTGCCCGAATTGGGTATGGTTGATTTCTTAACAAATAATTGCTTCTCTAATAGTGCCATGTGTTAGTTAAATAATAAATGCGCTGAAAGATAAAAGAAAATGAGGGTAAGTAAAAAATACACGTTATTGAATGAAGGAATAAAGCAGTCCGACAAGTGCACTTATACCAATCCACAAAATCATATTCACTTTAAATCGATAAAGTGCGATAGCAGAAATCAACAACCAACTACACGCCACCCAATCGATATGCGAAAGTACACCTGTTGGAAAAATAACGGCCTTACCTAAATAAATTAATAGATTGAAAATTACACCTACTACTGCTGCTGTAACAATAGCCAACACCGATTTAACAGTAGTGTTTTGTTTTGTTTGTTCAACCCATGGTGCGCCAATTAAAATAAACAAAAAGCAAGGTAAAAATGTGTAGTACGCAGTAGCAAACAATCCAAGCGCCCCTCCTACCAAACTCCCCATTTGATGATAACCAGCCATAAAGCCAACAAACACTAACACCATAATGAGCGGGCCTGGTGTTGTTTCGCCTAATGCTAAACCATCTATCATTTCAAGTTGGTTTAGCCATTGAAATCGCTCCACACTCTCTTGCGCTACATACGGTAACACAGCATAAGCTCCTCCAAAAGTTACAAAGGCTGCTTTTGTAAAAAAGCTGATTAGCTGTTTCCAAAAAATAAAATCAGTACTCAAAAAATAAAATAATCCGATTGGTAGAAACCATAACCCAACGCCAACTGCTATTTTAAGTAATACAGATTTAATGTTCAGACCACTTTTATTAGGTGAAGAAAATGCATTAATGTAAAACGTATGCTCATTTAGTTCGAACTTCTCTATAGAAGATTTCACAGTGAGTAATGATGGCCATACGTGCTGAATAACAAATCCCAAGGCAACAGCTGCTACTATAATGATGGGAAAGGGAAAGGGAATCGAAAAGAAAAAAATACAACAGAAAGAAAGTATAGCTACGGCATAATGAAAATTGCTGAGCAATGATTTCTTACCAATTTTAATCATCGCCAAAATAATGATGACAATAATAGCAGGCTTCAACGCATAAAAAATAGAAGCAACCCACAGTAGCTTACCGTACATTACATATACTGTGCTAAGCGCCAGAAGAATAAATATTGAGGGTAGAATAAAAAAAATACCAGCGACTAAACCGCCTCTTGTTCCATGCAATAACCAACCCATGTAGGTGGCAAGTTGTTGTGCTTCGGGGCCTGGAAGTACCATGCAATAATTTAATGCATGTAAAAACCGACTATCTGATATCCATTTTTTTTTCTCTACCAGAAAACTGTGCATGATCGCAATTTGGCCAGCGGGTCCGCCAAAACTAATGAATCCTAATTTTAGCCAAAACAAAAAAGCCTCAGTAAACGATGGTCGCTGAGGTTGATTGCTAATTTTTTGATCATCCATACTATAGCATTTCCTGCTTTCGTAAATCTAAATTATGGAAAAGAAATAACCGTAATGCATGACTTTCTACGTAGTTATTGACTGTAGGTAATTGTTGAAAAATATACATATACCCGAAATGTGCATTAACATGCTTGGTGAATTGATACCCTAAGCCTGCAAAGCTTCGGTTTTGATCGAAGTAATTGTTCACAATACTTTCGCCTCCGTTTAAAAACACTTCGTTATTCAAAAACACAAACGGTGCTTTGGGAACTACCGTTTTTTGAGTTAGTGGTATAGTCAGCGAAAAATTATATCGAAATCGCCAATTAAATGTATAAGAATCGGTTAGTGTTCCTTTAAAAACATTTTCACGAAATCGTTGCTCTACGCGCACCCATTGCATAAGCGAAAACCAATTTTTTCGTTCGAACCATTGTAGTTGCTGAAAAGGACGATGTTCATGAAGGCTTGGATTTCCATCGTGCCCGAATTGATTTTGATACGCATACGATGCAGATAGTCGGGCATTATCTGATAGATAGTAGATATAACCGAGTCGCGCGAGTGCAACATGCGATTCTTTAACAAATTGATCGGTGAGGCGATAATTCGCATCAAACCAAATTCCTGATTTATTCGTGAGGCGGGTTTGATTAAAATATCCGAACCAGGTCATCTCACGTTGTTCTGTACTTTTAATCTGTGCATAAGTAGATGCCGAAAGGATAATACCTAATAATATCAATGGCAGTTTCATAATTAAGCGTGTTAAATTCTTTAACCTCTATTAACCTAAATAAGCAATCTGAAATCATTTACACTCATTCAGATTGCCTTAGGTAGCTGGTATGGTAACACACCTTTAAGAAAGAACGTTACACATCACACATTACAATTGTCTTAGAATGATTGCCGAATAGTTAAACCCACTGTTCTAGGATCACCCAATACACCACCATAATGACCAGCGTTGCCACCTGCAGGTAATAACTGTTCGAAGTAATCTTTATCAAACAGATTACGTGCCCAAACTGAAATGGATGTTCCGCTTGCCGCACGAAAGCCCAGTCTGGCATTCACTAAAGTGTACGCATCAATATTTAAAAATGCAGAAGGCGAAGGACTGGAAGAAAACTCTGAGCGATAATAGGTATCGAAGGCAAGAAAGAATTTTCCTTCTTGACGAAGAAAATTAGCTTTCTCTGAAAACTCTCCACCTACTGAACTAGCCCATTTAGAGATACCCGGAAGTCTGCCTCCTGAAATATCTTGAAAAGCTACCTGTACGCCATCAATTACTTGTCCTGTCAATTCTAACGGAAGTGGTGCATTGGTAAAGGTTACATATTTACCATCGGTGTAGGCAAGTGCACCATAGAATGAGAAATTTTTTCCAACGCGCAGGTTTGCATCAACCTCAAGTCCTTTTACATTCACTTTTTCTGCATTCGCTATATAACCACGATTAACGCCCAACTCCGGAGATTGAACATTGGTCTGGTAATCGGTAATGTCTGAATTGTGTAACGTAACATTTAGCGTAAGATTATCTGTTGGGGATGTTTTAACACCCACTTCAATATGCGAAACATACTCTGGTCGAATAACTGCCAAATCCGTTGCGGGCTGTCCGCCAATATTAGGTAAGCCTGCAACATTTACACCTACAGGTTTGAAGCTGGTAGAATACGTAGCAAATGTGTTAATGCGTTTAGATGCGCGATAAGCCAAGGTAAGTTGATGTGTGAGGTTACTTTCATCTGCATCGGCTACATATTGCTGATTACCATACACACTATTTTTTATAGCGATTAACGCAGGGTCATCGGTTTGTAATCCTCCAGAAGCTACTCGATTATAGCTGACATCTTTCCGGTCGAAATTATAACGTAAACCAGGTAACACATGCAAACCCGTTGTTATTTCAAAATCTAAATTAGCAAAAGCTGCTGCGCTTATTGACTTGATGGAAGATCGTGTTCTGATACCATATCCCTCTAACAAACCCGGGGTCTCCCATAATTCAGAGGTTGTGCTCTGTGAAAAACGCCACTGCGCTGATCCTGATTCTTCGGTACCATTAGTGGTAACCTCTTGATCAATGTAGTATAAGCCAACAACACCGCTTAACCGCGAAGAAAAGTCGCCTGCGTAACGAATTTCTTGTGACCAATTTTTGTGTTGAGAAGGATTCTGCGATTTTGCCAAAGCCTGCAAGCCGGTAAAATCTCTATCGTTTGAAGGATCCCAATCCCAATAGCGCCATGCGGTAGTAGAAGTTAAAGTACCCGAACCTAATTTAATGTCAGCGTTCAATGATACCCCGCCTAAATCATTGCCCGCTCGCCACGGTGTATCGTGATCAATTTTACGATCGAATGGATTTGTGGTTGGTAGTGCATAATTAAGGTCAGCAATAATATTATTGAATTGACGGTAAGCCGGGCGTCTGGTTTCAACAACACCCGCGATTACTTGGGCATATCCATCGGGGCGTTGACGTGATGCATCACCGGCAAATGTAATAGCCACATTCTCGGATGGCTGAAATAATAACTGTCCGCGTATGCCTAAGTTGTTAATGTCATTCGTAGGTCGTCCAGTAACTATATTATCAATTATACCATCGCGCTGTGTACCTGAAAAAGATAACCGTGCAGCAAGTGTTTTACTTAACGGACCTGTAATGGAACTCTTCGCTTGTACAAAACCATAGTTTCCATAGCTCACTTCAAAATCAGCACCGGGTGTAAAACTTGCTTTACGGGTTGTAATGTTGAAAGCCCCCGAGGTAGTATTCTTACCAAAGAGTGTTCCTTGTGGACCACGCAGTACTTCTATTTGATCAACATCAACAAAATCTAACGTAGCGGCTGCTGGTCGCGCATAGTAAACACCATCTACATAAAATCCTACTCCCGGATCAAGACCATCGTTGGTTAAGCCAAATGGAGAACCCAGTCCGCGAATGTTAATACCTGTGTTGCGCGGGTTAGATGAATAAAGTTGAACCGATGGAATGAGTTCTTTCACACGGTTCACATTAAAGGCACCCGATTCTTCAATCAACGCACCGCTTACTACCGAAATCGGAATAGGCACATTTTGAGCAGACTCTTCTCTGCGTCTGGAAGTAACTACTACTTCGTCTAACAAGCCATCATCAACAAGCGATATTTCGAAACTCTCGTTAGAGAGTTCGTATATCTCGACCTCCTTTGCTTTAAAGCCGACCGAGTTAATGATCAACGTAAAGGGTAAACGCCTTGGCGCAGCAATACTAAACTCACCATTGGTATTTGCAACAGCATAAGTACTGGTACCTTTTATTGCTACTGTGGCGCCTACTAAAGGTGTTCCTTCATTACTGGTAATAATACCTGTAACGGTGCTTTGTGACCATGTTACTGTGCCTACGAAAATTAGTGGCACAAGAATTTGTAAAAATTTTTTCATAAATGATTTTTTAGATTGGTTATTAGTTGGGGTAAGAATTGGTTCTTGATAATTGGAGCTCTGCTAAAAGCTTTATTGGTTAGTCTGGAAACCTTGAATTCCACGTGCACGCCATCTCTTCTAGTTTTTAGAATTACCTTTATTGATCATAAAATTTTTAGAAGTAGTAAGGGGTTTCTAAAACCCAGTATTATAGTCTTTCAACAACAGGGACATTGCATAAAGAAGTGGCCTTTAAAATGATTCATGATTTACTTTTTACCTTTTGAAACTAACTCATTTTGCTTTTCCTTTTCCGAACGTTTTTGCTCTGGCTTTAAGAAACCGAAGGCGTTAATATCTTCTTGCCCATGTTGTATAATCCATTGAAGAAATGCAGTAGCCTCCGGGTTATCACTACGTTTATCGATAGAAAAATTCAAATACTCGGTAGGCACATTAGCTAATTCCTTTTGTGTTTTTCCTTCGAATTGTTGAACAACACTTTCTAAGTCGCTATAAAATTTTTCATCTGCACTAACTTTTCCATTCCCGTTTAAGTCAACGGGTAAAATGGTAAGACCTTCAATCGGCTTTCCAGTTTTTAAATCATAAATCAAATTGAGTGGCGCAAATGATACACCTGTAGAATCACGAAGCACAGCTTTTAAAAGATGCTCGTCAGCACCCGCAATTGATTTTCCTCGAATATCCTTTTGTTGGTAGCCGAAGTAATTAGCGAAGGTAATGGGTGCACCAGCCTTTTGTAACCGTGTATACACCGTAAAGGGAGTCTTAATAGCATCATCAGATTTTTTATCAGAAAAAATATCGTCAAAGAAAATTTGTTTGATCAATTCTGCGTGGAGACCCTTATCGGCATATAGTTTAGAAAAACCCGATTGACTATTGGCCACTGGAAGTATAGCATACCGTGCAACATATACGTAATCGCGTTTCTTTTTTGTCTCGGCATCTGGCTCGTATGCTTCAATTAGAATATCATATTTAGACGGATCATTAGCTCCGCGTGATTCAATAATGAGTTGAACTTCCGGATTAAGTTTGTTGTAATCGTCAATCCACTTTTGAACTAATGGGTAGGCAAATCGCACCCCTGTAATAGCTACTATTCTGTTTTGTTTTCTACTCGCTTCAGTAGCCGATAGATCGATGCCGTGTAACGGATCTTTGCGATCTGTAAGCTCATTTTTTGCAGCTGCCGATAAGCTGCCCTGTGCAATTGTCGTGTTTGTATAGAACAGGATCACTACAAAAAATAAAAAGTGGTGGTGGAAAGTCTTCATACTCTTTAACTCTATCGATTTAGTAGATTATTTGACAAAACTAAAATTAATATCTATTAATACAATAGAGTTTATAGAATTTTATTTCCGCCAACTAATACTTGGTTGGATGAATATTGAATCGTAAAGCAATTTTTAACTGTATTTAATACACTTATAATAAAATAAATGTACCTTAGTGCTGAATTCAATCGGTGTAGATTTAATTATGGCCACTCAAAATAGCTTTGTAATAGGTGTCGATTTTGGAACAGACTCAGTTAGAGCGCTCATTGTAAATGCGGCTACTGGTGAGGAGATAGCTACCGCTGTTCATCCCTACATCCGCTGGAGCGAAGGATTATTTTGTGATCCATCTAAAAATCAATTTCGGCAGCACCCTCAAGATTATATTGAAGGCGTAGAAATAACCATCAACGAATGTTTGCGACAAGCAGGTGATGCTGTTAAAAAAAACATCAAAGCGATCTCGGTTGATACAACAGGCTCTACTCCTATTGCCGTTAATGAAAACGGAACGCCCTTAGCACTTATCCCTGGTTTCGAAAATAATCCTAATGCCATGTTTGTGCTTTGGAAAGATCACACCGCGACAACGGAAGCACTAGAAATTAATGCGCATGCAGCAACCTTTGAAATAAACTACCTGCAATATGTTGGTGGTATTTATTCATCTGAATGGTTCTGGTCAAAACTTCTGCATGTTTTACGCGAAGATGAAGCAGTGCGAAAGGCGTGCTATTCGTGGGTAGAACATTGCGATTGGATTCCATTTTTATTAACCGGTGGAAATGATGTACACCAACTTAAACGAAGTGTTTGTGCAGCCGGGCACAAAGCTTTATGGGCTGCTGAATTTGGCGGGCTACCTCCCGATAACTTTTTTTCTTCACTTGATCCACTTCTTCACGGATTTACTTCACGATTATTTACCAATACTTTTAGCGCAGACAAACCTGCCGGAACATTAAGCAGCGAATGGGCAGAACGTCTCGGGCTTTCAACCGATGTACTGATTGGTGTTGGTGCGTTCGACTGCCACATGGGTGCCGTTGGCGGGCAAATTGAACCGTATTACTTAAGCAAAGTAATGGGTACTTCTACTTGCGATATGATGGTTGTACCAAAAAAAGATATGCACGGAAAATTAGTGCGCGGAATCTGCGGCCAGGTAGAGGGCTCCATTATACCCGGCATGGTTGGATTAGAAGCCGGGCAGTCAGCCTTTGGCGATACCTATGCGTGGTTTAAGAAATTACTAGCTTGGCC
>CAYNKN010000106.1:0-9485 GCA_964397805.1 uncultured Chryseolinea sp.
GCCTGCCGATCGTGTGCCAAAACCAGTTGTTCGTCTCGGCTCACGCCTAGGTCAAACTCCAGTACATTAAAGAGACTGTCTCAAAGGCAGTCTCTTTTATTTTGGTAATGTACCGATAAATAGTCGTTGACTTTTATCCAAAAAAATATAAGGTCTAGTTTTCCAACTTCAAGGATGAGAAGACTCCGCAGTTGTAAAACAGTAAATTACGCAGACTCTCTATCCAACCGATTAACAAATGTACTTTTCACCCGATCGGATAATTTAAAATAAGGTATCCAAATAAGCGCTGTAATAACACTACGAACTGCGTCTTTCACATCATCATAAGCCCAACTGGCATCTTCTCCTAAACCGTAATTCGCTATCCATAAATCCAGCCAAGCGAGCATACAGGTGATGCTATAATAAAACATGATCAATACCGGAACGGAAGATCTTCGCTGATAGAATAACACTACCAACAGCACCGAAAAAAAGATATACACCAGATTATAGATAAGCTCAATAATCAAAAACACAAACAACCCGTACTTCTTAAGCTCCCATATCGATGTCCAGGTGATCGCATTAAAATAAACATCAGAATCACCCATCTGGTAAAGCAATCGAAAGGGTGTTAGTGTTAAACCTATTGCCACCAAAATCAACCATCCGCCTATGGGCTGACATACTTCGTTAATATCTTGGGGTAAGGGATCATACTTGTAGGTGCGAAACACAATGAATACACCCAGTAAACTAGCCAATAAACTAACCAAAAGGGGTGTGCTTGATACCCATGAACTGGCTGAAGTTTGTCCGATAGTATAGGTAAGGTAATACGATAAGTTGCTCATCATTTTTTGATGATCACTCACAAAAACTTTAGTAGCCTCGGTGAGAACAAAGAAATTACTATACAAGGCAGTACCCATACGAGTACACTACGTAGCGTTAAAAATTTCATATCCAGATAACGATTATCATAATCTCGATTGAAATATAAGCGCATAATCAGCAATGCTCCTACTGTCGAGTAAAATTTTTAGAAGCCATCTTAAAATTACTTTTAACCAGAGAGCAAATAAAGAAGATGGCTTCTAGTTACGATCACTTTACAGGTGTACTTAAATCGAACTCTGCCATAAAACGAAGTTCGCCATTTCGGCTCAACATATAGTGAAGCTTCTGCTGATCGTCTATCCATTGAAGAGACCACTCATTGGTAGCCGCAGCGGGAATAAGTGTTGCTGTATGTTCATCTGCCGGAAAGAACTGTTGAAGGGCATTACCCTTTTCGTTGGCATACCCACCGTACATGGTAATTTTATCTGGCGTTCCATCTTCATGTCGATGGTCATGTTTTAAGAGTAGTCCGTTATCATCGATGGTTAGTACCCATGTGCGCGACTTATCTTCGCCAACTATAAAGGGTATGCGTACCAATGTGGTCTCACACACCGCTACGGTAATTTGTAACGACTGACCTTTAAATGGATTTTTATCGCCTTCTGGAAATAGTACTTTGCCTTCGAAAGATTTCTGACAAAAAGGTTTGAAGTTTTCTATAAAAGCAAGTTGTGCCTTCGATTGAATACAGAATAGGGTTAGACTAAATACAAGGAAAAATCGCATGATGTTGTGTGTTAAATTTTATGAATAGTTTCAGGTGCATTATGCACTTAACCATCGTGTAGTTAATCATAGCGCCTATGTATGTGCCCGCTTTTCTTTTTGCTTCCCAAAAAGAAAAGCTCCAAAAGAAAAAGGGGAGGTCGAAATATGCTGCCCCGCGCACTTCCTGGTTCACCCCCGCATTTCGACCAAGCCAACGCACTCCCACCGATACTATGGTGTGTAGCTACTTCTTTATCCACATAAAAATATTTTTTACGTGCAATTTACTTTCAGAAATCACTTATTTTTTCTTGCACGCTACGAGCCAATCCCACGGGTAGGGTGCTTTCATCCAAGCTGGTGGCGACAAGAATTCGGTAGACCAATCATACTCTACTCGATCAATCTGTTCAATTGAAAATCCAGCATCACGAAAAAGTATTTCTATTTCCGATTGTGTGTAGTGTTTAGTGGGAACTCCATCTATCGAAATTAGTCCTTGCAGTAAATTCTTTTTATCGCCATCAAAATACGATAGCTCATGGTCAGGCACATGCGCAGGTGGAATACCTTCCTTTCGGTACCAGTCCATTAAACGCC
Source organism: uncultured Chryseolinea sp. (assembly GCA_964397805.1). GTDB lineage: Bacteria > Bacteroidota > Bacteroidia > Cytophagales > Cyclobacteriaceae > Chryseolinea. The sequence continues at coordinate 2,200 of CAYNKN010000106.1, forward strand.
ATGCATATAACATCATTGAATCAAGCGAAGGAATAATAAAAAGTGCTGACCCACCTTGGCGTAAAGTCTTGGCAATATTGGTTATGATAGCTACATTCTTTTCTATCTCTGGTAGAATAGCCACGTTGCAACAAAAAGCAAAGTCAGTAAGTGGTAACTTCAATTTTTTTACCGTAAGATCTTGTTGCTTAAAAGTCACATTTTTATATCCACGCAGTTTGGCATTTTCCATGCAGGCCTCAGAAATATCAACCGCTAAAACCTGTTTAAATGCAGGTGATAAATACGGAAGTGCTTTACCGGTACCACATCCAAAATCTATAGCAGTATGTTTCTTGTTGGCGTACCTTTTAAAATAGGTAGCTAGTAAATTTTTTTTATCACTTTTAAAAACATCGAAAACTTCATCATCGTAATGGGGTGCTATGGTATTCCAATGTGCTTCTTGATTCATTGTATAGGGTTTACATGAAACGAATAGTTTAAAGTAAGATTTCCTAAAGGCTTATCCAAATAATAAACGTATTCGCAAGGCGCAGGTAAGTGAATGTGAATTGGAGCAACGAAGTGATCTTTAGTTTACGAGAATATAAATGTGAGATAGCTTCGGTCGTACCTCCCTTACAATGACGTTCTTAGCTTGTAGTTGATAGTCATGATATTACTTACAATGACAACCGCATTACCATAAAAAATCACTCACTAAAACAACTTCCTCGCGAGGACGAGGCTGGATACGTCATGGCGAGGCGCAGGAAGGGGAAAGTGGGTAAGTGCAACGAAGCCATCTTTTAAAACTACACTCCAAACTATAGATCGCTTCGATTGAGACACTAAGCTTCAAAAAAGTGAGGCGCTCACGAGGACGGGTTCTTAGCGAAGACGGTTACGTCATGGCGAGGCGCAGGTAGGTAAATGTGTAGTGGAGCAACGAAGCGATTTATTTATTATAACCAATCTACGTGTGAGATTGCTTCAGTTGTGCCTCCCTCGCAAAGGCGTGAAAATTACTACTTAACTAGTTACTAAATATGTCTTGCACGATCATATCCTTGAGTGAGTTCATCAATAATTACCTTGAGCGGACGAATACTTTTTATATGTTCAATGGCAGGTCCTGCACACCAAACAGTTTTATAGGTTGCACTCATAGCAGCCTTCTCTACCTTTTTCATCCCACGCCACGCAAGAATCATTTTAGCATATTTTTTTAATCGTTTATTGTTATTCAAAATCCACTCTAACCAATTTGCTTTTGTACCAAGCTCTTGAACATACGGTGTATTAATTACAGTAAGTGCCGAACCCGATAGTTTAGTAGAAAGCACAATATCTTTTTCACCATAATCAATTAAGGCTTGTTTGTAATCGGGAGAAATATCGGCTTCATCACACGCCATAAAAATAGTTCCGATGGATGCGCCACTTGCACCCCATTGCATAACTTGATGAAGATCTTCACCTGTAGCAATACCTCCTGCCGAAATTACAGGCAGTGTGCAATGTTCATTCAGTAACTCAATTAGTTCTTTGGGAGATTCTTTTCCGGCATGCCCACCTGCTCGATTATTAACGGCAATTAACGCATCGGCTCCTAACGCCTCTACTTTTTTCGCATATTTTAAATCTACTACATCGCAAAATACTTTAATACCTAATGGCTTACATTGCTCAATAACTTCGCGTGGATTACCTAGCGAAGTAATAATGAAATCAACTTTTAATTCTAATAATGTCGCTAACTGTCCTTTATACTTAGGGTTTGATGTGTTCACAATTAAATTCACACCAAACGGTTTTGATGATGCCGTTTTAATAGTATTTATCGCCTGACGCAACTCTTGATCGGTACGATAATTTAATGCTGGGAACGCAGCGGTTATTCCTTGTTGCAATGCGGCAATTACCATTTTAGTATTCGAAATCAAAAACATCGGAGCTACTATAACGGGGTAATCAATACCTAGCATTTTATCGAGCGTAATTTTTCTCATAGGCTAAAAGTGACTAATTATGATACAACAGAAAGGTAATTCTTTTTTTAAGTATGTGCCAATTAACTCTTTATTGTTCACGGTAAGATTAACCAATCTTGTCTAAACGGAAATATTTTTTCAGTTTGCGCAGCTCACCTCAAACACTAACTAGCGAATAAGGTTTTTAAGAGTATATGTTGAACTATTTCCTATGATGATTCAGATTTTTACCTTACCATTAACATACCATTGCAGATTAGATGTATATCCATAAAATAATAGCTGTATGGCGGATGTGTTTTTATTGTTCGCCTTGCTATCGGTTCGATTTGTACTACTAAAAAAAGAAAGTTCAACAGCTACTTATAGCGGCAGTTGTCACTTACAAAATCATGATAAATTCGATAGGTTATTTAAAAGCATTAGCATTACTACAACGCGCTTCAACACCAGCTGGCTTTACAGCAAGCATTGAAGAACATGACAACAACATGCGTATTTGGACACGTTATGGTGTTATCAATGGTTTAGCTGCCTTAGTAAGTGGGGAACAAACACTCATCAAAACTTTTCGAAATACTATACAAACTATTTTTAATCATCAACACTTAGCTGGCTTCATACCCTCCAATGTAAGTATTGATGGAGGGGTAAGTTATGGAAATACGGTGGGTCGAGTTGACAATACTAGTTGGGCGGTTGTCGGATTGTGTCAGTATGTATTAATAACACGCGATACTAATTTAGCCGATCAGTACAATACCCACGTAAATAAATGTTTGGCGTTACTCGAGGCATGGGAATTTAATGGAAAGCATTTAGTCTATGTACCACAAAGTGGTGATTGGGCCGATGAGTATATTCAGCATGGCTATATTTTATTCGATCAGTTATTACGCGTGTGGGCACTTCGTCTGGCTGCTCAAGTCTATAAGCGAAAAGATTGGCAAGGTCACGCAAAAAGTATAACTGATGTAATCCAAAATAATTTTTGGAATCACCAAAGTGGTGCAAATTTATATGCACCCATACTCAAACATCAATTGGGCAATGCACCAAAAGAGTTTTGGCTAATGGGATTTAATCCATCCGAAGTATATCATCAGTTCGATTTACAAGCGAATAGTTTGGCGTTACTTTTAGATATAGGTAGTTCAGTTCAAAACACATACGTAATAACGTACATTGAACAACTGGCTGAGCGTTGTCAAAATCTACTACCTTCGTTTTACCCATCTATTGAAGAAGGTGATAAGGAGATGCCTCTATTGAAAAATAATTATGCGCTTTTATTTCGAAATCATCCAAACGAATTTCACAATGGCGGCTTATGGCCTGTATGGAATGGTATTGCAGTAACGGCTTTAAAAAAACAAAATCAATCGGCTTTAGCCGAAACCTTAACCCGTTATATTCATCAAGCCAATACAAAAAGCGATTGGCAATTTAATGAATGCTTGCACGGCAAAACGCACAAGCCAATAGGTATGTCGCAGTGTACATGGAGTGCCAGTGGCGCTATTCTGGCAGAGAAGGCACTCAAGGGAAGTACATTACATTTTTAATGGTTTTGCATTATGCATACTTAGCTTTTAAAATAGCATGGTTTCGCAGCATCTTTTTATAACTATCTGGGTCGGTGTAAATCCTATTAATCCTTTCCTTCAATTTATTTATACCGATCACAAGGGTGTCTTTAACTGTATCTGGATATAGACCTACAATCGAAGAAATTTCTGGCCCCAAAAAGTATCTAATTTGTCCATCAACTAAGTAAGCAGGTATGTACGGAAAGGATGTTTTGTAATGTTGTATTAAGTCGTGTGTTAACGAACTACCTTCTGCAGATTTTTTAATATGTCTATCCTTAATAGTTTTCTCTAGCACTTTAGCTTCAGCAAATGAAGCCGGAAGTAGATCACTATGAATATTTAATTGATAGCCAACATAGCGCCAAGCATGTAGAAAGTCTTCTACTTCTTGATGCTGAATAGCATAACAGGATCGCACCAGCCCTTGCACGATGATATAAGAGAAAGCCAAATTAGTACCTGCCATATCTTCTTGGTTCACAGGCACACCCCAGCGAATATCCCAAGGCGATTTGGCTTGTAGAGAGTAGCGTACCAAGGCATGTACTAACCTCGTTTTGTTGATGAAGCGAATCGCTTTTCCATCCTCTCGAAAGCTACCCACGTCCATAACAGCAATGATAAACTGAGCTGTTTCTAACAATCTTTTACCTGGTTTTTGCCGCATCTTTTCTGAAAAATAAATAGCCTTGTTTCCAGGAGATGCAGCATAACAATAGGGAAGTGAAAGTGCACCCAACAATGTCATGATATCCAATGCATACTTCTTAAAAAATTGTTGGCCATGCTCGGCTTGTTCGGCATTATACCAGGTGGGTGGCATACGCTTATTCAACAAAAAAGAACGCAATGCAGGGTTAGCATCATAGCGTTCAACCTGATCTTCAGAAAGCTCCAAAAATGCATATAATTGTGAAGACTGCTGCCTAGCGAAAAGTTGTTCTACTAGTGTATCCGCCTCAGGATCTCCCACCAATCGCATCTCGTTCAAAAATAATTTCTCGTTATTCATCTGCTAATACTGTTCAATTATTAACTCAACAGATGGAACGTCCATATAGTCATCGCATGGAGTTTGCGCTTTGCTAAAGAACAATTCACATATGCTTGTTTAACAGCATTGTAGTAACATGAATTCCATCAAAGGGTTTTGTGGAGAAGAAAATTATTAGATAACTGAACAGGGTCGGTTTTTACGACATGATTGATTTAGTAAGCAGCAAGAAGTTTTTTTAGGCTCAGCTACCGTTAACTTACCACTGCCCCGGGAGTTACGATTTCCGCAGGCTGAATTAACCTAAGTTTACCGTTGTCTTCAGCCATTAAAATCATTCCTTGCGATTCGATGCCCATCATTTTTCGAGGTGCCAGATTGGCGATAAGGGCCACCTGCTTTCCAACCATTTCTTCAGGTGTAAAGTGCTGGGCAATACCGCTTAAAATTGTTCTTTTATCAACACCAGTATCTACTAAAAGTTTTAACAGCTTGTTCGATTTTTCCATGCGCTCTGCTGTTAATACCTTACCAACACGGATATCCAGTTTTGCAAAGTCATCGTACACTATTTCGCTTTTTAACGGTGCCACTAGTACTTCTTGCGGATCCATACTTTTTTTCTTTGCATGTAATTTCTGAAGTTGATTCTCGATTACTTCATCTTCTATTTTATCAAATAACAACATCGATTCTCCTAAGGCATGTCCTTCCGCCAACAACGAATCTTTTCCCGCTTCTGTCCAAGTACGCTTCAGTGCATTTAGCATCGTATTAATTTTCGTTGCACTAAAAGGTAAAAATGGCTCTGCTACAATACCTAAATTAGCAACAATTTGCAGGGCGATGTTTAAGATTGTACCTACTCGATCGGGATTTGTTTTATATAATTTCCAAGGCTCTGTATCTGCCAGATATTTATTTCCCAAACGTGCCAAGTCCATTAGCCCAGCCGTTGCTTCACGGAAACGGTATAGTTCAACGGACGCTGCAATTCGCTGTGGTAATGCAAGCAAATTTTCCAGCGTAGCTTTATCGATCTCTTCTAGTGTTCCGCGAACCGGTACATGGTTATCAAAATATTTTTGCGTGAGTACTAATGCACGATTAATAAAATTTCCAAGAATCGCTACCAACTCATTGTTATTACGCGCTTGAAAATCTCTCCACGTAAACTCGCTATCTTTTGTCTCAGGCAAATTGGCTAGTAAGCAATACCTTAACACATCTGGCTTATCTGGAAAGTCTTCGAGGTATTCATGCATTTCGATAGACCAACCTCTACTGGTAGACATCTTGTCATTCTCCAGATTCATAAATTCATTAGCTGGTACATTCTCTGGCACAATAAATTCTCCATGTGTATGAAGCATTATCGGAAAGATGATGCAATGAAAAACGATGTTGTCCTTGCCAATAAAGTGAACCAGCTTAGTATCATCGGCTTGCCAATATTTTTTCCAGTCATCTTCATCAACATTCGTAAATGTCCGTTGTGGTTGAGCGTAGGTTAATTTACCAGAACTCATTTCACTAAAAAATGCGCGTGTTGCCGAGATATATCCAATGGGTGCATCAAACCACACATACAATACTTTACCTTCTGCATCGGGTAACGGCACCTTAATTCCCCAATCCAAGTCGCGTGTCATGGCGCGTGGCTGAAGGCCAGCATCAATCCACGATTTACATTGGCCGTACACATTAGCTTTCCAATCTGCTGCGTGACCTTTTATAATCCATTCGCGCAACCAGTCTTCATACTTTTCCATTGGCAAGTACCAATGTTTTGTTTCACGTAATACGGGTACTTGATCTGTTAAGGTTGAGCGTGGATTAATTAACTCTTGCGGACTTAAAGACGATCCACACTTTTCGCATTGATCACCATAGGCTTCGGCATGGCCACATTTCGGACAGGTTCCTTTAATGTAACGATCTGCCAAAAACATTTTTGCTTCGGCATCATAATACTGTTCGCTAATCTCTTCAGTTAGTAATCCCTTCGAAAAAAGAACGGTGAAAAATTCTTGTGAAGTTTGATGATGAATAGACTCACTGGTTCGATGATAAATATCAAACGACAAGCCTAACTTTGTAAAACAATCATGAATTTGTGCGTGATACTTATCGATAATTGCCTGTGGTGTTGTGTTTTCTTTTAATGCCTGATTCGGAATGGCCGTGCCGTGCTCATCGCTGCCACTCACAAAGAGAATGTCTTTACCAATCGAACGAAGGTATCGTGCATAAACATCTGCAGGAATATAGGCACCGGCCAAATGACCAATATGTTTTGGGCCATTCGCATACGGTAAGGCGGCAGTGATGGTATAGCGTTCGTGTTCTTTCATAACGAAATGGTATCGCCTTTTATAGCGATGCAAAGATGATAAGAGAAAAGGAGGTAAAAAAATTCTAGTATACTACTTCAGCGCTAATTCATTTTTCGCTACTTCTTGTTGTGGTGCCATAGGAAAAACTACATAAAATTCTGTAAATCCTTCGGGTGTAGTTATCAGATTTACCCGCCCACCAATTTTTTCGGTTGCTGTTTTAGTTATGTATAAACCGATACCACCGGTTTCCGAACGCTCAGAAGCACGTGAAAACATTTGGAATAATTTACCGGGACTTGACTCGCTAATCCCGATACCGTTATCGGTTACCCTAATTTTTATATGTTGGTTGTCGAGTGGTTGAATAGAAATGTTCACGAAGGAC
>CAYNKN010000107.1:0-9459 GCA_964397805.1 uncultured Chryseolinea sp.
AACAAAACACTTGAAATAATATTATGGATTCCATTTTATTTCTTGGTGAAATGAAATGCTCAGTTAAACTGAATACTCCGCTTCAAATTTTCTAACTAGCTAGCGACTTGGCTCAATTGGAGTTTTAACAACATCCAAAAATAAAAACTTGAAATAGTTTAAGCTTTACAATTAACCTTATAAATTTAAAAGATATATAATGCTTAATGTTATATCATTTGTACGAATCGTAGTTTTGTAATTATAAAAATTATCAATTCTGTTAGCTGCATCTACAACATGGAGATTCTAGTTGTTCTAGAACCCACTTAGTGTTTAGTCAACTGAGTTCACTACAAGTTTCTCTTCATTTTTCTAAAGTTGGATGGATTTACTAAATGCTCCTATCCATCACTTTCTCTCATAAGCCAATCTTGGGTAGATCATACTAAGTGATTTAAGTATACTACAGAAGCCGAGTTCCGAGGCTTCATTTCCGGAAGAGCCCCCAGGCGATGAGGCAAGATGCCAAATGTGTTAACATTTGTACATCTTGCTTCACGCAGAAGACCGCGTGATGGGGAAGCTATTCTTATATCTGTAGCGCTTTCCGCTTGCATCTATTTATCGTTTAAGCTTTTCCAATCTATCGGAAGGATTATATTATAAATTCTTAGGAGTTGCGTAAATGACTTTTGGATTCCCTCGGCATACTAGTGCGCTTACCTTCTTGTAGTATTCGCTCGATGTCTTCAGCATCATAAAAAATTACTCATCCGACTTTCCTATAGGGCAGCGTTCCGTTAATGCGTAAGTTTTGTAATGTTCCGTGCGATAGGTTTAACAACACCGAAATTCCTGTTGGATTTTCACGCTTCACCTATCCAAATCAATCCCCGTATGACTCAGGAAATTCATCATCCCATCCTGCAAAAGATCATTAAAAATCTTGATGTCAGCAAGGAGTTTAAAGTGATGGCACACACTAATGGGTATAAAACGTTGCATGATATATTAGCTTTTAAATAATCTTCCTTATAAATCACAATCGGGATATCGGATGCTCATGAAGTTGTTGGATATTTTAGACGATGTATAAGTTGTTAGAGTTGATTGATGAGGATAGGTGATGGATGAGTTTTAGTATCTTATTGTTTCATTTGTTTATAGGAAAGGTCTTTTATCAACTATTTTATTGTTGCCGTAATTTGTGTAATACTGTTTTTAGTGGTAACGACTAAGTAACTGTGTAATTTTAGGTGGCGTACAGGTGTTCACGACAAAGCGCATTCTGTACTATCAGCACCTTACTCAATTATCTATTTCTTCGCTACCGTATTGATGGTTGTTTCTACACAAATCAATGAACCTGTTCGGTATTATTTTTGGGCTGCCGCACTTTTTTGTATTCTATTCCTACCCTACTTATGGATTTATTTTAAACGACATGACAGGCAAGTCAAGCAGCAAATTGAAAGATCAACATTACTTTCTTCCTATTTAATTGAGCGCTTTGGCTTATTTATCATTATTGTATTAGGTGAAGTAATTGTTGGTGTTGTACAGGGATTATCGAGTATTCAACACCTGAATACAACTACCGGGCATACAGCACTATTCGAAATGGGCATTGCTATTAGTTTATGGTGGCTTTATTTTGATTTGATTTTAGGTCATTCACCATTTTCAAGCATATTAAGTAATGCGGCTTGGGTTTATTTACATTTACCCCTGACAATCGGCATTGCTGTAATTGGTGCTACCTTCCTCACTATTATTGAAGGTGAAAATCATCAATTAACTAACAATATTAGATTCTTTGTCGTTTTTACAGTGTGTACTATTTATCTTTCAATAGCGTATATCTCAAGTATAATACGGGTGCCAGACTCATTAATAATTGTTTATAAGACTTCAAGGCGGGTAATATTTAGTGTTAGCATTACTTTCTTTATTAATGATTTTCATTCCTTTAGAAACTATACCCTTTTTGTTTATTCTTTGGTTATTGATGTTGATACCGATTATTACCGTGCTTAAGGTTTGGATAAAACAAAATTTAACGATATGAATACATTATCGCATAAACGACTTTAACAGATGCATGTTATTGTGATAGAAAATTAAATACTAACGAATGGAAAAATGAAAGATATATTGAGAATTGAAAGCATAAGCATGTTGCACGACCTGCTTCAATTGCCGCCACCCAAACATCCATTGATTAGCGTTGTTGATTTGTCAATTTTAAATAAACAAAAGCAATCCTCTGATGGTGAAGTAACCAAAGTTGCCTCCTCGTTTTACTCCATTACGCTAAAGCATCTGAAAGAAGGTAGTTTAATCTATGGAAGAAAGCTTGTTGATTTTCAGGAAGGCAGCTTATTCTTTACGTATCCTGATCAAGTAGCTACTTTGCAAAATCCGGTTATCGAAGATTGCAAGTACCGCTGGGGATTGTACTTTCACAAGGATTTGATTCTTGGTACTCCATTAGCAACTAAAATATCTGATTACACCTTTTTTAAATACGAAGCGAACGAAGCATTACACTTATCTGAGACTGAAAAGGAAGGTCTTTCCACAATTGTAACTTCAATTGAAACAGAACTCAATCGGCCAATAGACAAGCACACAAAAAATGTATTCGTATCGGCAATTGATTTATTGCTGAATCATTGTAGCCGATATTATGATAGACAATTCATTACCCGAGAAAACGAGAATAGCACAATACTGGGAGCCATAAATAAATTTTTATCCAACTACTTTGCTTCCTCTTCTCTTCTCGAAAAGGGGCTTCCAACCGCACTGCAATGTGCTGAACATGTAAATCTTTCTCCGAATTATTTAAGTGATTTACTTCGCAAAGAAACAGGAAAGACCACACAAGAACACATTCATTATCGCCTGTTGGAGGTAGCTAAGGATCGTCTTTTAGGAACCAATGAATCAGTGAAGGGAATTGCACATTCGCTGGGATTTGAATACCCTCATTACTTCAGTAGCCTCTTTAAGAAAAAAATGGGCGTTAGCCCAAGTGAATTTAGAAATTTGAATTAAAATGACTGTGGCAAAGAATGGTATTTATCAAAGTTGCCATTGCCCATATTTAACTAATCATGATCTTAACCAAAAATTTAATTTTATGAGTAGAAAAATTTGATGGCATATCAAATATCGATACCCCAAGAAGTTGTTGTGCAAGCTTATCTAAGCCCTTTTGATCACCTTCAAAATGGCAGGTAAGCTGTATGTGAGTTGCTTTATCATTCACCTTCAATTTCAAGGCCGGTGAAGAAGTCTCTAGGCCAAGCGGCTCTTTATCCGGTGCAGGAGGTTCATCATTGTAGGAATTAATTGCATCACCTGCATAAGGTGCTTCCTGGATCTCCCACAAAGAGTTTACATACTCGTCATCCCTTCGGGGTGATTGTATTTTACGATGGTAAGGATATGCTTTTGAGTATCATAAGATCCGAGGATATCCTTGGCACGTAAAGGCGACAATCCGATTTTACTACGATAGTTACCATCAGCTGAATAGTAAAGCACATCGTCATTAACTATTAAACGATCTGAGGGCATCTTACCAAATAAGAATCGTTAACAATTGGTCTTAGCTCCTCTTCACTTCCTTTTCTAAATGGGATTATGATTATTGTGGAGGGCGATTAAACATGCCTAAAAGCCAAATGGATAATAATCCGGTTTCCTTTTCCCAGTTCTTTTCACCATCATTGCTCACGGTGTTTGTGGTTAGGTAGGCAATAGATTTTACATCTTCTAGAGGCACTACTCTCAGGTAATCGAATGTTTCATGAGAAGATAATACTTCTACTTTGCGTTCAATGCCGATATCAAATTGAAATCCCGCGTAATTAGTAAACGATGCGTTTTTTGTGAACAGCACGCTGATTTTCGTCTTTTCAATAACTTGAAATGGCTCTAGGTCAATTAGTCTTGGTACGTACCAATTATTCAAATTGAATTCTACCCCGTTTTTGAAAAAGAGCGAATATTGACCTCCTTCCGGACCAAGCCAAAAGCGTTCTTCACCTCCATACATATTGATATGCTCTCGGGTTTCTCCAGACTCAAACAACTCCCTATTTATCCATCCGTAACTATGACCTCACTTCCGTCCGCACTGCTAGTCATTACTCTACCTTGCAGTCCAGGTGAGACGGCTACCACTCCTTTTCCTAATGTGTGAGAGAGCATTATTATGGGGATGTACTTCTCCATAAATGTCACATCTTCATGATAGGTGATAAAATCTTTTTGATTCTTAAGTAGCATTTCCATTGATTTAAATTTCATCGATAAATAACTGAATACGCTATCCAATTAAACATCATCAACTATCCTTTTTAAACCTTAGAAAAATATTTACATAGTACGATGTATACTATACCACTTGTTAGCCATGACGGTAAGATCAGAAAAGAAAGAAATACATCTTTTTGCACAGAGATGAAATAAAAAATTGAAACACTCGCAATCCAGGCGATAAAAAAATATACATTGAATGACTTCTTCGTTATCAGTGCGTAATTTTTCACTACACCAAGCTTGTCAGCAAAGTAATGTTGAAAGACGATGATCGCCCCAACCGGTGCCAATATGAATCCATAAAGCGCTACAAATCCTAACAGCTTCATGGCAAACGCTGGGAATAGACCTGCTAATGTCGCAACGCCTCCCGCCAAGATAGTTGTCCAAAATGTAGAGCCCTTTGGAATGATTGCCTGAAAAGCTAAACCCGCGCGATAAATAGTTGGGTTAGCAGTTGTCCAACCAGCAATTACCACAGTGATAATACCAAAAAATCCAATAGCATTATAAGCAAGTGGACCTGGTGCAACAGGTGGAGCCATCCCATCCGCAAGAAACCCCTGTGCCTCTCCAGATTTCAAATACACTGCATACAAAAGAGCGGCTGCTATCCAAGCCATGTAATGACCAACGTACATGCCCGCAGCTGTTGTCCATCCCGATTTTGCACTTTTCGCAAAACGAAAAACAGTTAGATCCGACATCCCAATATGCATTGCTGCATTACAAAACCATGACCAAATCACAACGTGCCAAAAGGTATACTTAATTTGCCCTGGAAAGGGAGTGGTTCCTTCTCCCCATATGTTCCAAAACTCAGAAAAACTATTCACCTCCAATTGTTGTAATGCTACCACTGCACAAGCTAAAAATGATAATACAATTAATGGCGACATCCAATTAGCAGCTTTAGCAACGGAATTGTACCCACGTGCAGCTATCAATGAAATGATAATACCGATAAGCAATACAATCACTACCCACGTCACTCCGTTTGGCATCGTATCTGTTAGTTTAGGCATTTCCATATCAAATGGAATTCCTACAGCAGTTGCTGAAACGGTGATCATCGCACCTGCTAAAAAACAGAATAAAATTCCATTGGCAAGATTATAAATTGTGACTAATTTTTTTCCACAGATTTTTTCGAGCTGGTAATAAAGTGTTAATCGATTTTGAACGGCTATCTCAGCGGTTAAGAATCGCCATGATAAAACCGCCATGAAATTGCCCAACAATAACCCAATAATTAAATCAAAAGCACTAACACCAGCTGTAAGAAAAAGCGGGCCGATCATGAACTCAGTACCAGCAGCATGTTCACCGGCATACATTCCAAGAAAACTTTTCCAATCTTTTAATTTAGATTGGGGAACAACTTCGCGTTCGTACTCATTATTCACTTCAATAGTTTCTGCTGTCACAATGCTTTATTTAAATTTTAACGCGATGACTTGGTAGGTCTGCAACAGTTTCGCACCCTATCTGTTCCATTACTTGTTGTAATTGTGTTTTCAATATTGCAATCGTATGATTGCCACCTTCTTTTCCTAAGGCAGAGACGCCATACATGAAAGACCTGCCCAGAAAAGTAAATTCTGCTCCGCTTGCCAAACTATTGGCTACATCTGCACCTGTTCGAATTCCACTGTCCATCATGATCTTTATTTTACCTTTGTATTTTTCTGATATCTTGGTAACATGTTGAACAGAAGATTCACTCGCATCTAACTGCCTGCCTCCATGATTCGATACAATAATTCCATCTATCCCTAACCGAATTGCTTTTTCTGTATCTTCTTCACTGGCAACACCTTTTAAAACAAGTTTCCCCTTCCAACGGTCACGTAGCTGTTTAACTTTCTCCTCATTTAGTCTCCCGTTAAACGTTTTGTTCATAAATAAACCAAGGTGCTTAAGACTTAATCCCTTTGGGATGTAGGGCTCCAGTGTTTTAAAAGTAGGTTGACCTGCCAATAAGGTTTCTAATGCCCAGCGAGGTTTGCTCATAATCTGCAGGATGTTATTTAACGACATCTTCGGGGGTATAGAAAGACCATTCTTGATTTCCTTAGATCGGTAACCAAATGAAGGCACATCTGATAAGAGAACAAGGACTTGATATTCTGCTGCAGCGGCACGCGCTAATAAATCATTTCTTAACTTCTCTTCGCGGGGATGGTACAATTGAAACCAAGCCTTTCCTTCTGTGATCTCTCCTATCGTTTCAATACTTGCTGTGCCTACCGTACTCAATATGTAAGGTATATTGCTGTCGAATGAGGCCTTCGCTAAAATTTCAGATGCCCTTGGCCACATCAACCCTTGCAATCCAATTGGTGCAATACCAAACGGAGCATCGTATTCATGTCCGAACAATTCGATTTTCATGGAAAGACTTTTGAAACCACGCAAATAGTAAGGAACCAACTTCACATCGCGAATATCATTGGTATTTAGCTTCAGGTTTACTTCTGAATTACACCCACCATCCAAATATTCAAAAGCAAAACGAGGAATTCTTTTCTTTGCATGTGTGCGTAAAAAATCTATATCTGGAAATTTTGAATTCACTTTCATAGACTTTATCTAATGCTTTGTAAATTATATTTAATCCCATAAAACAATCGGGACATTTTTACTTGCTTTAAATGGGCATCAACCAGAAAACATTTTTTCTTTGTCTTCCAAATATCAAAAATCAATGCTAACTCTTTTTTTCACAGCCCTGTTGAAATTGTTTTACTCCCTCGCTCCCCTATTAATGCCTTTCTTACGTCCATAGACCTATAGGCATTTATTGGATCTAAAGCCGCTCCACCTTGAAGTCTTGCTTCAGCCACTAGTGGTCTAACATCCGTACGAAATGCATTCTGTAATATTTCTTGTGCCAAAGTTATGTCAGATTCAGTTTGTGCTTTTATCAATGAAGGACGATCAATAATTAATGCCTGGGCATATGCTATAAGAATAGCCTCTACCGACTGAAGTAAATCTTCTAATGGATCTTTTAGGTTATGGCTTGCATCAATCATCCACGACAGGTTACCACTTGCATTTGCTTTCATTCCCTGAACCAGTTCATTAAAAATGAGAAATAATTGATAAGGCTTCACAGAACCCACCGTCAAATCATCATCAGCGTATTTGCTGTCATTAAAATGAAATCCTCCGAGTTTCCCTACGTGCATCAATAGGGCAACTATTTGTTCAATATTGGTATTTGGCAAATGATGGCCTAAATCAACTAAAGTATAGGCCCGCGCCCCAAGGTTAGAAGCCAACATTTGCGAGGTGCCCCAATCCGGGATTACCATAGAATAAAAATTGGGTTCGAAAGGCTTGTATTCTATCAGCATCTTCCAGTCATCAGGCATTGATTTGTAAATTTCAGCCAACGACTCCTTTGTATTTTCAAAAGCATTTACAAAATTCGCTTGTCCTGGAAAAGATGCACCATCTGCCAGCCAAATGGTTAGCGCCTTTGAACCTAACTTAACTCCGTATTCAATTACCTCTTTATTATGAGCAATTGCCTGTTCCCTTACATTTTGATTCACATGGCTGAGTGAACCAAATTTATAAGATAGCTTGCCATCAGGTTGATCTTGAAAAGTATTAGAGTTAACTGCATCAAAAACGAGATTGTGAGAGGAAGCTAATTCTATAATCGCATCAGTGTCTTCAGGTATATCCCAAGGGATATGCAAGCTAATGGCTTTACTAGAACCATTGAGGGCATGTAAAATACCAACATCTGAAATCTTTTCCTCTAAAGATCGAGGCTCACCACCACCGGTGAACCTCCCAAATCTAGTTCCGCCTGTGCCCAAAGCCCAGCTAGGAATGGCAATTTGAAAGTCTATGATTTTTGATATTACGGAAGAAACATCTACTCCAACTTTTTCTAGTTGTGCGCCTAAAAAATTAAACGCGTCAGTATGATTTCTTTTTGTTGCTTGGTTTAACTGTGCAATCTGTTCTTTTTGAATTACCATACTTATTTATTAGCGTATAAATGCTTCGGCAATATTTTTGAATTTAACCAATTTGAATTCTCTTGATTGAAAAGAAAAGAACATTGAATCAATAACTGAAACAATGTTCTAATCAAGAAATATGAAGAAGAGTTTATATTTTAAATTAATTATCGAACAAATGCAGCAGCCACACCACCATCTACATTGATCATATTGCCTGTAGACTTGCTAAATGTTCCATCGACAAAAGCAATAACGGCTTTAGCTATATCTTCTCGCTCTAAGACGATATTTAGAAGTGTTCTTTTGGCATAGTGCGCTGGTAAATCCTCAACTGATATTCCATATGCTTTGGCTCGGCCTTCTGCCCATCCGTTTTCCCAAATGTTAGAACCCTTAATCACAGCATCAGGATTAACCGTATTCACTCTGACTCCATCCTTACCAAATTCGGCAGCCATCAATCTAGTCATATGTGCTAAAGCGGCTTTAGCACTTCCATAACCCAGATTATTTGGTCCTGAAACTAGAGCGTTTTTACTTGCTACGTTAACAATATCTCCTCCTAGGCCTTGTTTTCTTAAAATCTTAATACCCTCTTTTACCGTCAGAAAACTTCCTTTCACTAAAATGTTATACAGCATATCCCAATCCTTTTCTGTGGTATCTTCGATTGGTAACGAAGTAGCTATTCCAGCATTATTTACGATAATATCTATCCCACCAAATTCAAGCGCAGCACTATCAAAAGCTTTTTCAATAGATTCAGCTGAGGTTACGTCCATTAAAATGTAAGCTGAGGTATCTTTAGCAAATTCTTCATTTGCCTTTTTTAATCTGCTTTCATCAATATCAGTAAGCATAACACAGGCGCCTTCTTTGACCATATGTTTTGCAATCTCAAGTCCTATACCACCTCCTGAACCACTAATAAGCGCGATTTTTCTTGATAGCGCTTTTTCTTTTGGCATCCGTTTTAACTTTGCTTCTTCCAAAAGCCAATATTCTATATCAAAAGCCTCCTGCTGAGGTAGAGCAACGTATTCGGATACGGCTTCCGCTCCCTTCATTACATTGATCGCATTTAAATAAAATTCGTTTGCAACACGGGCTGTCTGTTTGTTTTTGGCAAAAGAAAACATCCCAACCCCAGGCCAAATAA
>CAYNKN010000108.1:0-9387 GCA_964397805.1 uncultured Chryseolinea sp.
AACGTGAACGTTCTCAACAAGAGATTGTAGATATGATGAACAAGAACTTAAAAAGCTTTCCACAAGGGCGAGCTTTTGTAATTCAAGAACAAACTATTTCTGTTGATCGCAGAGGTGGTTTACCGGTGCAATTCGTTATTCAAAATAACAACTTCGATAAACTTAAAGAAACATTACCCAAGCTGTTACTCGCAGCCAACGATCATCCGGATTTACAAACTGTTGATGTGGATTTGAAATTTAATAAGCCTGAGCTTTTGGTTCAGATCAATCGGTTAAAAGCAATGCAGCTGGGTGTTAGTGTACAAGATATTTCTCAAACCCTTCAGCTAGCGTACAGTAATTTACGATTTGGCTATTTTACCCGCGAAGGAAAGCAGTATCAGGTAATGGGTCAGGTAGAGCGAATTAACCGCGATGATCCGGCCGATTTAAAAAGTTTATTTGTGCGTACGCGTTCGGGCGAGTTAGTTTCAATTGATAATTTAGTAACCGTTGAAGAGTCATCTACGCCACCTACCTTATATCGTTTTAATCGATTTAAGTCGGCAACGATCTCTGCTGGTTTAGCACCTGGTAAAACAGTTGGCGATGGTATTAAAGCGATGCGCGAAATTGCAGCAAGCGAGTTGGATGATACGTTTACAACGTCACTCTCGGGTACATCACGCGACTTTGACGAAAGTTCCGGTAATACCGCATTTGCGTTTTTGCTTGCTTTATTACTTATCTATTTAATTCTAGCCGCACAATTTGAAAGTTTTGTTGATCCGTTTACCATTATGTTTACCGTACCACTGGCTATTTGTGGAGCGCTTATATCATTATGGCTATTCGGCCAAACGTTAAATATCTTTTCGCAGATTGGGATGATTATGTTAATTGGATTAGTAACAAAGAATGGAATTTTGATTGTAGAGTTTGCCAATAAAAAACGCGAAGAGGGTATGTCAACAGTGGAGGCTGTAATTGAAGCTTCACGCCTGCGCCTTCGCCCTATTTTAATGACCAGCTTAACCATGGCATTAGGATGTATGCCCATTGCACTATCATTAGGAGCGGCCTCAACAAGTAGACAGCCACTAGGTATCGTTATTGTTGGTGGCGTAACGTTTTCACTTATCCTCACCTTGTTTGTTATCCCAGCGATGTATTCATTCCTATCTAGAAAGCGTAAGCAAACACCCCTGGATGAAATGTTTACAGCCCCTGAGGAGAAAAAAGAATTGGCCTATGAAGTGTAAGTTTTTAGCCGGATTAATTTTAGGCAGCTGTTTATTTTCAAAGGGGTATGCGCAAAATCAAATTGTATTAACCGATGTAGTTAAGCTTGCGCTGGAGCAAAATTATGATGTCCGCATTACTCAAAATACATTAGAAGCAACAGCCACGGATAATAGCTATGCCTACGGAGCTTTTCTGCCACAAATAAATGGTATCGCAAGCACGTTGGGGAATAATAATAACCAACGTTTGGAGTTTGAAGATGCTTCCCGTAACAATAGCGGAATTGCAGAATCAGGTAATTTATCGGCCAGTGTTCTACTGAACTGGGTTCTGTTTGATGGTACTCGCATGTTCGCGACACGAAGTAGAATTGCAGAGATTGAACGCCAAGGTGAGATCAATGTAAAAGATCAGATGGCGAATACGGTTGCTGAAATTATCAACAACTATTACAATATTATTCAGCAAAAGCAGCAATTGCGCGCGATACGCGAATTGATGTTACTGAATGAAGAGCGCGTACGTTTGGCCGAGCGCAAACTGGAAGTAGGTACAGGTATAAAACAAGAACTACTTCAGGCGCGGCTTGATTTAAACGCGCAACGCACACAAAGTATTAATCAGGAAACGACTATCCAACAATTAAAAAACGAATTAAATGTATTGGTAGGCATGAAGTTGCCTGCTGTTTTTGAAGTATCGGATTCTATTATCATTGATTTAACCTTGACGAAAGAAGAGATCATTAATAATATTGAAAACACCAATTTCTTATTGCAGTCGATCCGTAAGGACATGTATATTTCGAATTTACTGTTACGCGAACGCAGGGCAGAGTTATTACCTACGTTGTCTTTTAATGCCTCCTATAATTACTCGTATACCGATAACGTTACACTTATCAACCCCTTTATGGCATTGACAAACCGCAGCAATGGCTATAATTACGGACTAACATTAAACGTTCCAATCCTTAATAATCTAAACACCAGAAGGCTCGTACAGCAAGCTTCTATTGTAGTAAATCGGCAACAACTTATTTATGATCAACAACGCGCCACCATTCGTGTATCGGTAGATAATGCTTTTGTTAGTTATGATAACGCGAAGAACATCTTACTTATTGAGGAGGAAAATATTTTACTGGCAAAAGAAAATGTAAACATTGCACTTGAAAGTTTTAAGCGGGGTGTTAGTACGTTTATCGAATTGCGAACAGCCCAACAAAGTTTAGAAGAAGCTTATACCCGATTAATTAGCGCACGCTATTTGGCAAAAGTAGCGGAGACAGAATTGCTACGCCTCAATGGTGGGCTACTTCGTAACTAAGTGTAGTTCCCTGATTTAGTCAATCTAACCAGTTACTATACAATAACTGAAATCTGAATGATACGGTTAATCTACCTTCATTCATTTCTGCTATGTAAACACCTTTAAGAATTAATGTAACTTTCTGCTTTGGTGTGCAATTTTAACCAAGTAAAGAATTCAAATTTTATGCACGAGTTACAAGAGGCTACAGATTTTATTAGAAGTAGTGGAGTACATGCTCCTGAAGTGGGCATTATACTAGGTACAGGTTTGGGCAATTTATTCGTTCAGCAAATACATAATCCACTTGTAATTGATTACCACGCTATTCCTCACTTCCCTACTGCAACAGTGGAGTTTCATCCTGGTAAGTTGATCTATGGCGATGTGGCCGGCAAAAAAGTAATAGCCATGCAAGGTCGCTTTCATTATTACGAAGGTTATACCATGCAGCAAATTGTTTTACCGGTACGCGTAATGAAAATGCTGGGCATAAAACATTTATTGATTTCGAACGCTGCCGGCAATATGAATTTGGATTGGAAAAAGGGATCACTCATGGTGTTAGATGACCACATCAACTTACAACCTGACAATCCATTGCGGGGAGCAAATATAGATGCATTGGGTTCACGCTTTCCCGATATGAGTCAGCCGTACTCGAAGACATTAAATGAGAAATTGTTGCGCATTGCAAACGAGAAATCGATTACGCTTCATAAGGGTGTGTATGCAGCCGTTAGCGGGCCTAATCTAGAAACCCGTGCAGAGTATCGTTTTTTAAATCGCATTGGAGCTGATGTGGTGGGGATGAGTACAGTCCCTGAGGTTATTGCAGCGGCTCACATGAATTTACCCTGCTGTGCTATATCGGTGCTAACCGATGATTGTGATCCTGAGAACTTAAAGCCAGTTAATATAGCCGAGATTATTGAAATTGCCGGAAAGGCTGAGCCATCATTAACAACACTTTTTGTTGAACTCATCAAGGAAATTTAATCCCAAGAAAAACACCTGATCAATAATAAAGTAAACCGGAGCCATCTTCCTGAAATTTTTAACCTAATTTTCCGGAAACAATTGCACGCCATTTTTTGTATTACTCTTTCATATTAAGTGCATGGCCAAAGCTTTAGCAGAGAAAAAGGTATTCGACACCACCGGATACGACACCATCGAAATAATTGGTGCTCGTGAACACAACCTCAAAAACATCAATGTTAGTTTTCCACGCAACAAATTAGTAGTTATTACTGGTATCAGCGGAAGCGGTAAATCATCATTAGCGTTCGATACCATTTATGCCGAAGGGCAGCGAAGGTATATGGAAAGTTTTTCGGCTTATGCCCGAAGCTTTATGGGTAACCTGGAGCGACCCGATGTCGATAAGATTAATGGCTTGAGCCCGGTAATTTCTATCGAACAAAAAACCACATCGCGTAACCCGCGCTCTACCGTAGGTACCGTAACCGAAATTTATGATTTCATGCGACTGCTTTTTGCGCGTGCCGGTGAAGCATTCTCCTACCTTTCAGGCGAACGCATGGTGAGGCAGTCAGAAGATCAAATACTAGACTCTTTGCTTCAAAATTTTAAAGACAAAAAACTAATCTTGTTAGCTCCGGTAGTAAAAGGCCGTAAAGGTCATTACCGTGAACTGTTTCAGCAGATTCGAAAATCGGGTTATACCAAAGTACGTGTAGATGGAGAGTTGCTTGACATCACCGCGAAGATGCAAGTAGATCGTTATAAAATTCATGACATCGAAGTTGTTATGGATCGTATTGTAGCAGCGACTACCGATCGCGCACGCATTAGTCAGTCTATTAACAAATCGCTCAAAGAAGGTAAGGGTGTTATTATGGTGATGGAAGAAAACGGAAAGATTCATCACTTTTCAAAATTCTTAATGGATCCAACAACCGGGTTATCATACGATGAGCCCGCACCCAATAATTTTTCGTTTAACTCACCCTACGGTGCTTGCCCGGTTTGTAATGGGCTAGGGCAGATTGAAGAGATTACTGAAGACTCGATTATGCCCGACAAAAAGTTAAGTATTAGTCGCGGTGGAATTTTACCATTAGGAGAGTATCGCGATATCTGGATATTCAAAAAAATTGAAGCGCTGTTAAAGCGAAAAAAAGTTACACTAAGTACACCTATAAAAGATATCCCCAAAGACGTTATGCATGTGCTCATGTATGGCGATGATGTACCTGTTGCGGTAGCTTCCACGAAGTATCCAGGTACGGATTGGAATACGAAGTTTGAAGGGATCATTAACTTTTTACACAAGCAACGCGATGAGGGCTCTGAGTCTATTCGCAAATGGGTAGAAGATTTTACGATGACCAGCGTATGTCCAGAATGCCATGGTGCGAGATTAAAAAAGGAATCGCTTCATTTTAAAATTGATGATAAGAATATTGCCGAGTTGGCCGTATTAGATATTGTATCGTTAAAGAAATGGTTTGATAAACTCGAACCGCGACTGAATGCCAAACAGAAAATTATTGCAGCCGAAATTCTAAAAGAAATTAAAAAGCGTATTGGGTTTTTGGTGGATGTAGGGCTAGAATACCTTAATCTCAACCGACCGATTCGAACGTTAAGTGGTGGAGAATCACAACGCATTCGTTTAGCAACACAAATAGGTACTCAGTTAGTTGGTGTATTATATATTTTAGATGAGCCTAGTATTGGGTTACATGCACGCGATAATGTTAAACTTATTAAAGCCCTAAAAGATCTGCGCGATTTGGGGAACTCTGTTATTGTTGTAGAACACGACAAGGATATGATGTTGGCGTGCGATTATATTATTGATATCGGTCCGGGTGCCGGTCGTCATGGCGGACATGTGGTAGCGGAGGGAAATCCTTCTACCTTTTTAAAAGGTAACAGTACCACGGCTAAATACTTAAATGGAAAATTACGCATTCCGTTTTCGGCAGAACGAAGAAAAGGAAATGGCGAAATACTTACGCTATCGCAAGCAAGTGGTAATAACTTAAAGAATGTAGAACTAGTATTACCACTCGGCACACTTACTTGTATTACCGGGGTTTCGGGTAGTGGTAAGTCTACCTTAATTCATGAAACACTTTTCCCGATACTCAACAAGCATTTCTTTAATTCCAGAACAGAGCCATTACCATACAAAAAAATTAAGGGGCTTGAGTGTGTTGATAAAGTTATTGAGGTAGATCAATCACCCATCGGTAGAACACCCAGATCAAATCCAGCTACTTACACAGGAGCGTTCACCGATATACGTGATTTGTTTTCGCAATTGCCAGAATCTAAAATTCGAGGTTATAAAACGGGACGTTTTTCATTTAATGTAAAGGGTGGTCGTTGCGAAACTTGCCAAGGTGCAGGCCTTCGATTAATCGAGATGGAATTTCTTCCCGATGTACATGTGCCGTGCGAAACCTGTAAAGCAAAGCGCTATAACCGAGAAACGCTAGAAGTACGATTTAAAGGAAAATCGATTAGCGATGTGTTGGATATGACAGTTGAAGAAG
Organism: uncultured Chryseolinea sp.; assembly: GCA_964397805.1. Lineage (GTDB taxonomy): Bacteria > Bacteroidota > Bacteroidia > Cytophagales > Cyclobacteriaceae > Chryseolinea. The sequence continues at coordinate 6,069 of CAYNKN010000108.1, forward strand.
CGGTGACTTTTTTTGAAAATCAACCGAAGATTTTACGAAAGATTCAAACACTAAGCGAGGTAGGGTTGGGCTATATTTCGCTCGGTCAACATGCCACTACATTATCTGGCGGTGAAGCACAACGTGTTAAATTAGCCACCGAGCTTTCTAAACGCGACACCGGCAAAACACTTTATATTTTAGATGAGCCCACCACTGGATTACACTTTCAAGACATTGCCCACTTGCTGGATGTACTTCAAAAATTAGTTGACAAAGGAAACACGGTTTTGGTGATAGAGCATAACATGGATATTATTAAGGCGGCAGATTACATTGTTGATTTAGGTCCGGAGGGTGGCGAGAAAGGCGGAAAAATTGTGGCCAGTGGAACACCCGAACAGGTGAGTAAAAGTGCATCAAGTTACACGGGTAAATTTTTAAAACCAGAGTTAGTTAGCTAACTGCCTAATGGAATGTAGTTGAAGTAACCCTAAGTATAACGGGAATTGGATAACCCAAAACAACCCTGTAGCTTGCAACTTTTAGACAACAGTTTATGGACGCTCGTACTCGACAATATTTATTTGCGCTAATCTTTATAGCCTTTGGTATCTATCAACTTGTTATCAAAGACTATCAGGAATTCGCTCTGTATACACTCGCAGGAACTGCCTTTATTTTTAATTCATTAGCTAGTGAGCCCAGATTCTTTTCATATAAAAGATTGTTGGTGATTATTACTTGGGTATTGATGATAGCAACGGCTTTGCTATTTCTATACTTACTTCAGTTTAGGTATCTCTAAACTTTCTGGCTATTAAAAAAAAGTACAGCGAGGTCATGTTATAATTTACCCCTTGTTTAGCGCACAGTGAATAAGCTTAAAATATATTGGTGGTTGCAAATTGGCGGATGGCTTCTATACGCACTCATTCAAATTATTTCTAGTATTCTTGCTTCGGGTAGTATTAGCCCGAGACGGTTGGTTTTTCTGGTATACGAAGCACTAATCTGTTTATTAGTAACCCATAGCTACCGGGTTATATTAAATAGATGGAAGTGGCTTTCGTTAAACATGCCCAAACTTATACCACGGGTTTTTTTTAGCGCGTTTGTCTTAGCAGCTGTCGTTTATTTTTTGCGGATGCCGGTAAGTTTTATGCTCAACCTATTCGATTCGTCTGTGGTATTCGATGCCGAGCGAATGTTCGGCCTCACCTCCGTGTATGCATTAATATTTTTCTTGTGGTCAGTTCTCTACTTTACATATCATTACTTTGAACAGTATAACAAATCGCTGAAGTATGAGGCTTCCATGATTGAGATTGAGTTGAATAATTTGAAGTCGCAGCTCAATCCCCACTTTATTTTTAATGCGTTAAATAGTATCCGGGCATTGGTTGATGAAAACCCGATGAAGTCGAAGCAGGCCATTAACCAACTTTCTAATATTTTACGAAATTCACTGGTGTCTGATAAGAAAGGACTTACCCCGTTTGATGATGAGCTAAAGATTGTAAAAGACTATTTAGGATTAGAGAATATCCGTTTCGAGGAGCGCCTTCGAACAGAGTTTAACATTCACCCCGACTCACATAAATTTTTGGTGCCTCCGTTAATGATTCAAACCCTTGTAGAGAACGGTATCAAACACGGTATTTCCAAGCTTACTAAAGGCGGACTAATTCAGTTGAAAACGTATGTAGAAAGTGATCGACTAAAGATTCACATCCGCAACAGCGGTCACTTAGCAGGCGGGTCTAAACGCCCACACAACGGGCTGGGAATAAATAATACAGTGCAGCGGCTAAAATTATTATATGGCGATGAAGCCACATTTCGGATTGTAAATGAAAACGATAGTTTTGTACTTACTGAAGTAATTATACCTCAACATAATAATCATGAGAGCATTAATCGTAGATGATGAGCGCCTGGCGCGAAAGGAGTTGATGAAGTTATTGGAAGAACACCCAATGATAGAAGTTGTTGGCGAAGCGGTGAACGCGGAAGAGGCTATTCAAATGGTGAATGACCTGAACCCTGATTTATTATTTCTGGATATTCAAATGCCGGGGAAAACGGGCTTTCAATTACTAGAAGAATTGGATGCCGTGCCAACGGTTGTCTTTACTACCGCTTACGATGAGTTCGCCTTAAAAGCTTTTGAAGTAAATGCGTTGGATTACTTACTCAAACCAATTCAGCCAGAACGTCTGGCCGAAACAATTGCAAAGCTGGCCGATAAGGAGCGCACCAAACAAGCTGCTGTGCTTGGCCCTGAAAAGAAACTTGGTCTTGCTGATCAGGTATTTGTAAAAGATGGCGATCGTTGCTGGTTTGTTAGTTTATCGAATGTGCGACTTTTTGAGTCTGACGGAAACTACATAAAAGTATTTTTTGAGAACAACCGGCCAATGATTCACAAATCATTAAATGCGCTAGACGAGAAGTTAGACGAACGTGCTTTCTTTCGGGCAAGTCGTAAACACATTATTAATCTAAGCTGGGTAGAAGGTATTGAGTCGTGGTTTAATGGCGGACTCATGGTGAAATTGCGTGGAGGCGACAAAGTAGAGGTAAGTCGCAGGCAAGCTGCCAAGTTTAAAGATATGATGAGTTTGTAACAAGTAACACAAACTAGGTGAGCACTAAGGCAATAAGTTCTCGCTGTACATTCCAATCTTTTGCCAATTTTAACATGGCCGTAGCTTCCATTTCGGTAACATAACCCTTTAGGTTATTGGCTTGCCACACCATGTTAATTAATTCTATTCGCTTTTCTTTGGTGTAATCGCCAATAATATCGTTAAGGTATTGACGCGCACGGTCAAAGGCGGTAACATAGTCTTCGGCAATAAAAGCTAATGCCCAAGTATACTCTTCGTGGGCATCAAATTCATTGGCTGTTTTTTCAAGGTCATTTTTCTCCTCCTCATCTAAGCCGTGGTAATGAAAAATAACGGCCTTGAGGAGCATGTAAACTTTCTTTTCTTCGGCAGATTTCATTTTAAAAATAACAAGTAAGGAAAGTTACAAAACTTCTTTCAGCTTATATAGCAAAGGTTTGCTTGGGCTCGCATCCATGTGCAAACTAATAATTTGCAAGTTCAGTAAATAAAGTCCGTCTGGTAATGTATCGGGCACATAAATTAATTCTGTAATGGTGGCTTCCTTTCGTGGTGAGCTTGGGAAGTTCCAAAACGCTTTATGACCGGCCAGTTGGCCACCGTCTACCTCCCGATCTACACTGGGTAAATCAACAAGTAAATGTGTTATTCCTATTTCGCATAAATAATCCAATGCAGTGGTTTCAATGTATGGTGGGTTGGTGCCG
>CAYNKN010000109.1:0-9295 GCA_964397805.1 uncultured Chryseolinea sp.
TCTAGCCAACCATCACCATTTACATCAGCAAAAGTAACGCCCGTTGCCCATCGCATTGTAGCGACACCTGCCGCTAGGGTTATATCGCTGAAGTTTAGGTTTCCGTTATTTTTGTAGAGAACAGAACTTACTTGATTACCTGCAAAGAAAATTTCAGGTAGTCCATCATTATCTAAATCACCCACGGCCACGCCAGCGCCATTGTAGATGTATTCGTTTTGAAGGATGTTGAAAGTATCATCTTCAATAAGGGTATTTGCAAAGGTAATACCTGAAATATGAGGGGCTACTGTTTCAAATTGTTTCCTTTCTTGCGAGCAAGCGGATAAAAAAACAACAAAAAAAAGCCAACCTGCATACTTGTTTAACTGGATTTTTATTAAGTCGAAGTCTATCATTTAGTAAACTGCAATTTTAATACCTCTGCGCCAACGGCATAGCCGGTTTGCTTTCCATGATGGTTGGCCGATCTAAAGTGAATACCGCCATATAGTCGGGAGTTACTGCATTCATCAGCCATGACATCGAATGAGGAGAAGTTTCGGGCCGGTAGTCCTGTTTTTAGTTTTATATGCGTATTGTCTGTGAATGCATAATTACCACCAAAAATATCATTTAGAATAGCCGCAGCACAACCTGACTGTGTTGAATGACCGGATGTATACTCCGGAAATGGTGGCGTTATAATAAGGGAGTTCCAAAACTCATCGATATGTTGTTGGATGTAGGTAACAGGGCGCAACAAATTGTCATCATACTTTATTTTCCAGCAAAGAACAAAAGCATCTGACTGAGCAATCCCCATTTTTACAATTGCCTCAGCTGCTTCCATGAGTGGTTTGTTCTCACGTAGTAAAAGATTTCGGAGAATATCTAGTGAATGCCCTGGCGGTGTGTATGTAATCAGCGGATCATCGTTCCAGAAAAAAGCAATGGCCTCTTGCTCGTGGGTGAGGTTGGTGGTTACGTTATAGACTTCCATCGCTTCCAAGTAAAAAGAAGAGGTGGTTTCTGTTGAAAAGGGAGGATGGCCTTGCGGAACGATGAGCGTTGGCAAGTTCTTAATGAAGGTTCGGTTATTACCCCATGTAGGTAGCATGGCCAGCTGTGAGTTGGTAGGTACCCACAAGCCCGTGCCAACAGGCGGAACATACGAGGCGGGGAAGTTCCTGTTAAATCCACGATGTCCACCATCTGTCGTTGACAAGGTATATAGCGCAGCGGAAATGGATTTTCCGAAGGTGATGGAACGCTCAACAACTTCAGAAGGTAGTGTGGTACGTAACAAGGCCAGATTGGCACTTTCAGTCGAATCAATTTTTGGTAAGTCGGGGACGGGAGCATTCTCAAACATGTAGCGGGTCATTTCTGCTACCGCTGCGTTGGCAGCTATCGGGAAATAATATTCAACTCCAGCTTGTGGTTTAGGCAATGCGTTCTCGTTGATTCCATTTAACTGACCAGCTAAACTCTGATGCGAGGCAGCACCGTAGACAAGCGCCTCATAGTAGGCCAAACCACAATAGGCAAACGCCCGCGATACTACGGGTGGCGTGAAACCTGGGGACCGGGTGACAAAGTACAGTTGTAGATCAAGCCAATCGGTGACAAAGTTAGCCGGCAAGGCTTCCGGGCTAGGTGGCAAAGTCGAGGGGTTGTCGTCTTCATTACAGCTTAGAAGAAAAGCAACTAGACAAAAAATTATGATGAATGACTTTCTGAGCATACGTTTTATACACTAATTCTTTATCAACTTACCGCTTTGAATAACATTCGACCCAAGTAAAATCCTGTAGTAAAAGAGTCCATTGCCAAGTGCTGGGTACCACAAGTTTTCCGTTGCCGAAAAATGTAACGAGTTAACGAGTTGGCCTTGACCGTTAAAAATTTCTATTTTGTAATTACCACTTCTTGCTACATCTATATTGAGTCTTTCTTGAAAGGGATTTGGATAAACCGCAGCAAGGATGCGTTTTTCCGCGAAAACGCTGGTAATTATTTCAGTGTTATTTTGGCACGAACCATCGTTAACATTAGCTTGTGGGTCGTAATTGGCATAGGTTGGATTGGTACAACCTGACTTGGGATAGAAGCAACCGTACGAACGAGTAGCTTCTGGATTGAAGTTGGCAGCGCTGGGGTCGTTGCAGCCATTGATTTTGAATCCTGCTATGTCTTCTTCAATAAAATAATGTGTATTTACTTCCAGATTTTTAATTACTTGACGCTTACCTCCTGGCCAGAAAACTTCTACCGAATCGATACTGGTTTTTTGTCCGAGGCCAATGTGAAACACCTTACTGCTTTGTGAGGCGTGACTACTTCCACCCGAAAGCGTCTCCACTTTTAGTAAGTCGCCTGCATACACTTTCACTGTGCTGCCAAATGCATCGCGGTTTACCGTTACTCCAGAACCTTGTAGACTAATTTGAACCCATTTGTTAGTATTGATAGTCTTGTTTTCATAAAAAAGAACGTTAGGTTTTACACCTGCAGAGGTAACAATGAGTTTAGTAGCAATAATATCTTCATCACCATCATTATCGAAATCAGCAATGGCGGAGCCCCTGGAAAGATCCCGATCTCCTAGGCCAATCGTTCTGCCAATGTCCAGAAAAGGAAGTGACCCTGCATTGTAGTAGAACTTATCTTCGCTTGTCCATGATGTTTCAATGATTTTGCTTCCGGGCACATATCCGTAGCTTATAAATAAATCTTCGCGGCCATCATTATCAGGATCCGTAAAAACAGTCCCCCAACCCACATTGTAAAGGCCTGAAGCGGTGCGGGCATTGCTGATGGAGGCATTATCTGTTATATCAGTGTAGGTGCCATCTCCGTTGTTCTGATAGAGCACATTACTACCCATATTTGTAGCGTGTAAGTCGAGAAGACCATCGTTGTTGATATCACCTTGAGCGACTCCCATGCCGTAAATGGCTGCATTGCTATTTGAAGCTTCCGATATGTTATCGAATCCAAGATCAGGATAGGTGTTTTTATAAAGCGCGTTAGGCCAACCTGTCCATTCGCCAAAATCGTTGGCGATGTACAGGTCGGGCAAGTAGTCACCATCAACATCTGTAAAAATACCCCCCAGTCCGCAACCCGCATCAGCTACGCCAAGAGCCTCGGCCATTTCAGTAAATTGGAGGTTGCCGTTGTTTACGAAGAGTTCGTTCGGGTAACAGATGTGTGCAAAGCCAATAACGCCTCCCTGACTATCAAAGACGGATCGGGGAGTTTTTATATAGTTAATCATGTATACATCTAACAAACCATCTAAGTTATAGTCACCAACCAAAATAGGAATTGTATACGAAGTGGTTCGGAGCCCCGACTCATTGGTAATTTCTGTGAAGGTGCCATTGCCATTGTTCTTATAAACAATGTTAGGTAAGTCTCTTCCTGTAGAAATGATGATTTCGGGGTGTCCATCATTATCTAAGTCGCCCGTTACCACGCCCATAGTACGAATAGCGCCTGTTCGTGCAAATCCTCCAGCTTCCTGGGTAGCATCGGTAAATATGCCATTGCCCAAGTTTTTAAACAGTTTGCTTTTGGCAATGCCACTAACGAGAAAAATATCCTGCCATCCGTCATTATTGTAATCGAACACGGCAACGCCACCACCCATCAAATCATTAGCTACAACAACTTGAGATAAGCCCCTTGATAATGAATTCTCTTTATAAACTACAGATTGACTTTGGGAACTACTTATAGTTAAGAGTGAAAGAAGGAGAACCAAACAACTAATTCTGGATACCATCATATAAATAATTGGGAAACAATATTTCGGAACTCTCAAATTTACAGACGATTTGTAGTGATTTAGACTACCTAAAAACAAACCGATACTAATAGTTACTATTTGCATTCACCTTGATGCGCCAATTTTCCTTTTGTTGAATATAAGTGTCGTAAATATCTGACTATCAATTATAAAGTATGATTTAAGCTAAATAGCCAGTTACTTGTCAACGAACTGGATGGTGCGCAGTAAACGTATAAATAGTGTTCATAAGAAGCTGCAAACGTTTTCTTTACTCAACATTTCTAGGTTCTATCGAGTTATTTTAGCTCTCGAAACAATTAAACTGAATGCTTATGAAATACATTTTAAAAGTAACTTTAACCATTGTAGTTATTGGATTTGTCGGATTTTTAAGTGGATGTGGGGACGATGAACCTCAGGTATTTGACGCACCTACGCTTGCAGTTGTAGCAAACAATACCACTCCATTTGCTGATGAGAGTGTAGTATTTACTATTCAGGCAAACGCACCAGGCGGGCTTAATGAAATTACTTTAGATGGTCAGGTAATCAAAACATACAGTTCTCCAACAACCACAGATGAATTTCAGCATACGGTCACGCTCCCAGCAGGTACTGCCTTTGGAACCCGTCAATTCAATTTTCAGGTTAATGATAACCAACCCACGCCCAAAACTGCTATTGCTGCCTTAAACATTGATGTTCGCGATCCGCTAGCAAGAGGAAATCCGTTTATTATTTCGAGATTGGATGCTGAGGTTCTTCCTGCAGGACGAATTAGTAGTGTTACAACTGCAATTCAAAACCAAGGTTGGGGAGATTTCGCTGCAGGGGAATTCTTCTTTGGTGTAGATAATCCTCAAGCAGGGAACGTTAATAAGGCGCTTAGATATAAGAAAGCTAACACTTGGGGCTGGGAGCAATATGTTTCTGCAGATGTGGATTTCATCAACGCATCGCAGGTCTCTGAAGATGAGTGGGAGGCCGTTGCCGCTGGAGAGCGTGTGCTTCAAGTAAATGTGTACTTCGAACATGTGCCTCAATTAAATAGTGAAACTGGAGTTAATGAATCTCAGGTTTTCCCTCCTGATGGTGGTTACATTCCAGTGGAGGTTTACATTGGTGACAGAGCCAAATGGGGCTTTGTTGAAGGCTTTAACTTAGGCAGACGCATTTGGTTGAGAGGAAAAATTACCAGTAACGCTACCTGGCAAACCATCACATTTGAAGCTTATGACCCAGATGAGGATTTGGAGTTGGAACCAGGCCAATCAAACGTTGACTTGACTGTCGGTTTGAACCAGATAAACAGAATTTCGATTTCAACCAATCCAGGCGGGTTTCAACGAACTGCTGATGGCGAACCTTTACTAAACGGTGGTTTTACTGCTCCATTCGACCACAATAATTACTTCTTCTATAACCTTCGTTTAATCGATGCAGAGGAAAAAGATAATAACCCCAATTTATAGAACTCAATTTTAGGTTTAGAGTTCCTTTGAAATCAAACCCGGCATTAGGCCGGGTTTGATTCCATTTTTCTAGATACAGGAATGAAGAAGCATCAACTATGAGAAAAATAGGTCTTTTAATCTTTTTAAAACTTAGCCTGTTAGCGCCAAGCTCTTTACTAAGTCAAGTTATCCCAACGGAGGTAGTTTCAGTAAATGGCGGCTTTCAATTGGTACGGGGAGGGGAGCCTTATTTCATTAAAGGAGCAGGCGGTTTTGATTACCCTGAGCGATTGCAAGCTTATGGTGGTAATTCCACACGTACATGGGGTACAGACGCCAACACGATAAATCTTTTAAACGATGCGCAAAGTAAAGGAATATCTGTACTCATGGGGCTTTGGGTTGGGCATCAGGCACATGGCTTTAATTACGACAATGCGGCTGCTGTGCAAAGGCAGTTAGATGATTTCAGAGTATTGGTTGAAATGTACAAAGACCACCCTGCCGTATTAGGTTGGGGAATTGGTAATGAAGTAGAACTAGGGGTTAGTAATTACAATTTAAAGGTTTGGAACGCGATCAATGATATTGCTAAAATGATTAAAGAAGTAGACGGAAATCACATCACATTAACCGTTACTGCCGGGATAGATATAACTAAAGCCAGAGAGATTAAAGAACGAGCTCCTGATTTGGATATGTTAGGCGTGAATGCCTATGGTGGTATTGGCGGGGTTTACAATACGCTGGAAAGTGCCGGATGGGATAAGCCCTATGTTATAACAGAGTGGGGACCCAATGGGCAATGGGAAGTACCTAAAACATCCTTTGGCTCTCCCTTAGAGCAAACCAGTTCAGAAAAAGCAGATGCATATAAGCAGCGCTACGAAACAGCAATTATGGGTCACCCAGGCAATTGTCTAGGATCATACGTTTTTTTATGGAGCAATAAATTAGAGCAAACACCTACTTGGTATGGGCTTTTCCTACCTACCGGAGATGAAATGGAGACGGTAGATGTCATGCACTATCAGTGGAAAGGCGAGTGGCCGGAGAATCGAGCGCCACGAATACTTTCAGGAATGATTGAGGGGAGAGCTGCCAACCAGAGCATACGGGTAACAAAAGAATTTGATAATGTAGCCGAGATTCAGGCATCCGACCCTGATGGCGATGAATTAACCTATGAATTTTTTATCATTCCTGAAGAGGGCTATATCGGTACTATTAGTAGCCCACAATATACATTTCCTCACTTACCCAATTTAATTACTGGCCAATCTGGCAATACAGTAACTTTTAGGGCACCAGCTAATTTTTCAAATTTCAGGTTGTATGTGATCATTAGAGATTCAAATGGTAAAGCTGCTACAATGAATATTCCGTTTCGCGTAGAGCTGGCACCATTGATAAGCAACGACAAAGCTATTTTATTTGCTACACAAGATGCCTATGTGCGCGATGGGCAATTTGACACAGAACGTTTTGGCACTACCGATAAAGATCGCTTAGTAACACGAACTACTGCCCAGGAAAATAGCGGTCTCAATCGTGAAGCGTATATAGAGTTTGATTTAAGCTCACTTGATGAGGGTTTTGATCAGGTAACCTTAGCGGTTTTTGGTGCTAGCAGTGAAACTACAGTGGTTAATGCCAGAGGTACGACCGAGTTTATTTGGAATGAAAATACTATTTCATGGAGTAATCGATTTACAAAGCCAACCGCTCATTTAACAACCACAACGGTGCAGGGAGATGCACCAGCAAACTATCAGTTATGGGATGTTACGGCTGATGTACTTGAAGCATTAGGTAGGAATAAAACTAAAGTTACCTTTATCCTGAGTAACGAAACTATTACAAATTCAACCATTAGTTGGAATGCTCGCGAGCAGCGCAGTGATCCACCAAGTTTACGCTTTACTTTTAATGGTAATGAATTAATTACTTCTATTGGTTTGGAAGAAACCACAACTCCACGAACCATAGTTTACCCCAATCCATTTGCAGAACGATTGGAGATTGAAATTACAACGCCCTCAATAGTTACCTTATATTCAATTTACGGACAAATTGTTTTCACCGGTGAGCTCTCAGAAAATACTACGCTCGATACACAGACACTTACTCCTGGATTGTACCTACTTCAGATAAATGATTTTTCAGGAAGTGAGATAAAAACGAAGTTGGTGAAATACTAAAGGCTAATGCAGACTTCGTATTGGTTTGGCTTAAATAATACTGGTAAAAGCAGTGCTTACCTAAGAAATATTACCTGCTTTTGTATCAGTATGATAATTGCCTTTATGCTCTTTGCTTGCGCAGGTAAAAAATTTGACAGTAAAAAAATTGATAAATCAGAATATCCCGATTTGGATGAAAATGTAATACTACCTCCAAATTGGGCTTTTGGTGTTCTTTATGGCGGTTACACTGATCAGGAACAAACAATTCAGCGTATCAATAAAATTATGGAACACGATTATCCCATTGATGCTTATTGGATTGATTCGTGGTTTTGGAGTTTTAGTAATAAAGGATTTGGACCTGATAAGTATATTGACTTTGTAGCCGATACGATTGCCTTTCCTAATCGTAAAGCCATGTGGGATTTTATGCAATTCAATAACATTAAGGGTGGATTTTGGATATGGGATGCAATTCAGCAAACAGGCAATGAAGAAGCATTTGCTGATTTTGAGCAGCGGGGTTACTTCCGCGATACATACATCAACACCAATTCATGGCACAATAAAGGTACTAGTACGGCCATGCATCAAGATGGTGGAGCTAAAAAGGGAACACTAACAGGGAATATCGATTTCGATAACCCATCGGCAGCTGCCTATTTTAAAAATAGAATAAGACATTTTTTTTATGAGGGTGCCGATTTTGTAAAACTCGATAGAACAACTAGGCTTGCTACGGTTAAAACTATGTTTGAATTAAGTCAGCAGTATGGCCTTGAATCAAGCGGAAGAGGATTTATGCTATCGCACAAAGAGGGTGTAGATGATCTGGCTTACAAACGCTATCCAGCCAAGTGGACTAGTGATACTCGTACGGATTGGACGATTGAACATCCACAGGTAAAATTCGATTCGTGGGTGCCTGCAGTCGCATTTAAGGAGAACATTGCCTTGTTTACAGATCCGGATAAGCCTTCATCTCAGATACCTTTTTTGACTAATGACACAGGAGGTTTTGATAAAGGCTCAGCTACCGAACTTTCGGAAGAATTGTTTATTCGATGGGTTCAATTTTCAACGTTTACACCTATTGTTGAAATATTTTCGCAACCAGAAAATCGCACGGCTAATTTAGCTTTTAACTATTCACTGCGTGCTGATAGTATCTATAGAGCACTCACGCATTTTCGATTACAACTATTTCCATACATCTACACTCATGCTCTCAATGCGCGGCTCAAGAGTCGTCAATTAATGAATAGGGTAGATAGTGCTGTTTATGATTATACCTTTGGGGATGCTTTTTTGGTAGCTCCGGTCTACGAGGAGGGTGCGAAACACCGAATAGTAAACTTTCCAAAAGGTAAGTGGCTAGACTTTTTTACGCTTAAATACTATGAGGGTGACAGAGAACATGTGGTAAAGACTTCGTTAATCAGTTTCCCTCTTTTTGTGAAAGCGGGCAGTATTATTCCACTAAGAAAATATAGCTCATCGGTAGGCAGTGGAAATAATGATTTCTTAGCGTTGCACGTGTATCTTGGTGATTCGGGTGAATTTATTTTACTAGAAGATGACGGGGTTAGTAACGGTTATTTGAATCTTGAATTTATGCGAACAGTCTTTAAACTAAAGCAACGCAACAATGAAAGTAATCTTGAAATTATGAAGCGGGATGGATACTATCCGGGTAGTAATAATCAACGCACCTTTCAACTTATTATTCATACTACACATAAACTAACTTCAGTGCGACTTGACAATAAAATTTTGGAAGGTGAGCAAAAAAATAATACATGGACAAGTAAACCATTCAGCGCTCCAACAACTGAAAATCTACAAGTAAGTATTAACCATTAGAAGCTTTTGAAATC
>CAYNKN010000110.1:0-936 GCA_964397805.1 uncultured Chryseolinea sp.
CTATGAAAACGGCAAACAGGCAGGTGGTCGCATTGAGTATGTGCGGCTCTTTTCCATTATCGCCATTTTTATATTGCTTATTGCCTGTATTAATTTTATGAATTTGTCAACGGCACGTGCTTCGCGCAAATCGAAGGAAGTAGGTATTCGTAAATCGGTTGGTGCGCAGCGTAATTCGTTGGTGATACAATACTTAAGTGAATCGTTATTTACGGCATTTCTTTCATTACTCATTGCCCTCGGGTTTGTTTGGATTTTTCTACCACAGTTTAATGTTATTACGGGTAAGCAAATTCATTTTGATTTAACGAATCCATCATTAATTTTTTCTATTGTTGGGCTCACACTTTTTACGGGATTGCTGGCAGGAAGTTATCCGGCTATTTTCTTATCTGGCTTTAAACCGGCCGCAGTTTTAAAAGGCGAGTTGAAGGGATCGTGGGGTGAGTTATGGGCACGAAAAGGCTTAGTGGTATTTCAGTTTTTTTTATCGGTAATTCTTATTGTTTCTGTACTTGTTATCTATAAACAAATTGAGTTTGTTCAAAACAAAAATCTAGGATACAAGAAAGATAATTTAATACGCATTCCTATTGAAGGCAAAGTAGAAGAATCGCTTGAAGCATTTCTGACAGAAGTGAAGCGCATTCCTGGAATACTTAATGCATCCAGTATGGGGGCTAGTTTAATCGGAAGAAATAGCAACACCAGTGGTTTGAATTGGGAGGGTAAAAATCCGGATGAGTTAATTCTATTCGAGAATGTTCAAGTCAATCACGACTTACTTGAAACGATGGGTATGGAATTGATAGAAGGCCGAACGTTTTCTAAATTATTCATTACCGATACAGCTAAAATAATTTTCAACGAAGCCGGTATACGCGCTATGAATTTAGAAAATCCAATCGGAAAAATTATTCGGTTGTGGGATGAATA
>CAYNKN010000110.1:946-9220 GCA_964397805.1 uncultured Chryseolinea sp.
ATTGGGGTGGTTAAAGATTTCCATTTTCAATCGTTGCATGAAAATGTAAAGCCATTATTTTTTATGTTGAATCCAACAAATACATGGAATACCATGATTCGTCTGGAAGGAGGGAAGGAGTCTGAAACATTGGAGGCACTTACAACATTTTACGCCAGTTTTAATCCCGGTTTTTCATTAGACTATACTTTTCAAGATCAGGATTACGCCTTGATGTATGCAGCAGAGCAGCGCGTAGCTAGTTTATCAGGTTACTTTGCCTTGTTTGCTGTTCTAATTTCTTGCCTTGGGTTGTACGGATTGGCAACCTTTACGGCTGAACGCAGGTTGAAAGAGATTGGAATTCGAAAAGCCTTGGGATCATCTTCACTCAACATTGTCGTATTGTTGTCGAGCGATTTTACTAAGATGGTGTTACTTTCGATTGCGCTTGGTTTGCCGGTTAGTTACTGGCTATTACATGATTGGCTGCAACGTTTTGCTTTTCATATTGATTTACAAATTTGGTTTTTTGTGGCAGCAGGTTGCTTGGCGTTGTTTATAGCATGGCTTACCGTTGCCTCGCAAGCGATTCGCGCCTCACGTGTTAATCCAGTTAATTGCTTGCGAGATCAATAGTGCTAATTTTGCTACTATTGTTAACTGATCGAATGGACTATCAGATATTTAAACCATATTCAGATTTAGAGGCAATAGTAAAATGCTATTGGACTTTGGAGGTGCCTTACCAGAAAGATGTTCAACGTCAACTTATCGTACCAGATGGTTGCGTGGACATGTGCTTTATACTTGGTGACGACATAAAGCGGTATACCTCGGAAACTGATTTTGTGATTCAACCGCGACAAATGTTTTTAGGACAAATCACAGAGCAATTTTACATTGAGCCAACAGGATATGTAAACACTTTTGCTGTACGCTTCTATCCCTATGGCTTTGCTAATTTTATTGATGTGCCACTTAATGACCTTGCAAATAGAGAAACTGATTTGAGTAAACTATTTGGTAACGATGAAACAGAGAAGTTAAGTCAAGAAATAATTCAAGCCCAAAGCACATCTGAACGAATTATTATTGTTGAAAAATTTCTATTACAAAGACTTGGTGAGCGAAGGACAATTGACAGTATTGTAAAATCTACCATTGATCTAATACTATTATCAAAAGGAAGTCAGCCATTAAAAAGTATTTTAAAAGACGATTTAAAAAAGCGAAGACAACTTGAAAGAAAATTCTCAAAACAAATTGGGTTGAGTCCCAAGCAATTAAGTAAAGTAATCCGTTTGCAGACTGCCTTACACATGTTGCTTAATAAAGGCAGAAAAACACTTACAAACGTTGCCTACGAAAATAAGTATTACGATCAAGCTCACTTCATTAAAGACTTTAGGGAATTTACAGGGTTAACGCCAAAAGAATTTCTAGCTGACGACAAAATGGCTCTTTCCTCCATGCTCTACAAAAAAGATTAAGGTGTCGCATTTTTACAATTCCGACAGGAAATTGAAGCTTATCATTGCATAAAAATAAATTGAATTATCCATGAGCGTTAAAAGATTCTGTTTTGTAACAGTATGTATGGGACTTTGTTTTTATTCTTGCACGAATTCGAATAAGACAGAATCTCTAAGCACAGTAAAGGACACGCTATCAAATTTTAAATCGGTTAATATGAAAAGTTACATTTCAATTTTCGAGATACCAGCAATCGAAATTTCCCGCGCAATTAATTTTTATCAAGCAGTCTTAGATATTAAAATCGAGAAATTCGAAACTCCAGAAATGCAAATGGGGATATTTCCTTACGAAGGTCAGATGGTAACAGGAGTCATCATTAAAGCAGAAGGATATAAACCTTCGGCAGATGGTGTAACCATATACTTAAATGGTGGAGATGATCTTCAAGTAATTTTAGATAAAGTTGAAACAGGCGGAGGAAAAATTCTGATATCAAAAACGCTTCACGCAGATGAAAGTGGATACTTTGCTATATTTCTTGATTCAGAAGGTAATAAAATTGGACTTCACTCCCCGAATTAATTTGCTGATATCTCACAGTACCTTAATCGGGTTTAACTAAAAGTTGACATCTATTGTGTGGACTTTGATTCCAGATGTTGAAGTATGTTCACACAAAAATTTGCTTTTCTAAACTTCTGATAAGGAGGTAACCTTTTAGAAGTGACGGTATTCACCGCTTGGTCACTTGGCATGTTATTTTCTTTCGTGTTGGTGTATTCATTTGAATGCTACTAATCTTTACCGCCTTATAGTTTAATGATCATTGTAACGAGTGTTATCATGCACCTGTAAGGCGGAGAGATTAAATCATGCGTTAATGAAGGCTATACATCGACATACTATAACGGTTCAAAATTCATCCTATGAGCAAACATAAAAGTAGTAAACCTGAAGAAAATAAAGGGCGACAAAAACAAAGTATTCCTGATAATGGCCAAGGCTCCTCTGGTGATTTAGGCTCTGAAGCTGACGTAGGTAAGGACAGTAATTCTATTGAGGATAAGAAATCGAAGAAAGGTACCCAAAGTAGTCCAGTGCCAGTGAAGCGAAAAGAAAGGACTGTTAGTGATAGTTAAAGTATGCACTGGATTGCATTATTCACTCACCAGAGTTTTGTTAAATCTTCAAAACGGAGTGAATAAAAATAAAAAAACCTCACAATCAATACCATTTATAAGGCTTTAAAAGTAAGTATAGGGTTTCTTTTAGGTTAAAAGTTGTTACTTTAGAAGAGCGTTTTTGCAAGGTGTGCATTAATGGTATACTTACTTCTACCTGTCCAAAAAAATGGAATCATTAAGAATATATTTTGAAAAGTTTATCAAATTAAGCGATGAAGAATGGCTTGATTTTCAAGTATGCTTAACAAAAGAAGTCATTCGGAAGAAAGACCAAATTCTTAAACAAAATGAAAAGTGTGATTTCCTTGCTTTTGTTCAAGAAGGAATTTTTAGGTTCTATACTATAAAAGAAGGTGATGAGAAAATAACCGCATTTTTCTTTTCAGGCGACTTTGTAACCAACTACCGTAGTTTTTTAACAGGCAAGCCATCTGAACATTATATTGAAGCGTTGCAAGATGCTGTGATCTATAAAATCCATTTACAACAACTTCGAAATTTGTATGATAAACATAAATCTATTGAACGACTTGGTAGGCTAATCGCTGAAAATCTATATTTGGTTGTAGCGGATCGGGTTGACTCGTTTATGTTTGATACCCCTACAGAAAGGTATAATAAACTTGTTAATCGAAGTTCTAAGCTACTTGCTGAGATTCCACAGTATATGATAGCCTCATATTTAGGTGTAAAACCCGAAACATTAAGTCGGATAAGAGGACGTAAATGATTTTATCTAAATTTATTTATTGACTTTGGTCAACGACTTTTGCCTGATTGTCTATCAACCTTTGTCCTATTAATTAACATTTAAAATTTAGGACAATGCGAATAGGTCTCTTATTAACTGCTCTGATAGTATTCACTGCAATAACAACTTTTGCTCAAGAACAAGATGCTCCATCAAAGAAATGGGGCGCAGAAATAAATCTACTTTGGCCCATATTTCCAGGAAACATTTATAAAGGACAAGTAACCTATGAAACCTGGAGAAATAAAAATTTGGCCGGAGATGTGTTTGTAGGTTTTCATATAAGACCTTCTGAATTTAGGGAAGAAGAAGGTGATTTTGCGAACTATGCGCTTACATTCGGGTATAGACAGTTTATTTGGAAGGGACTTCATGTAGAACTCTACAACGCATTTGGTCCAGGTTTTAATAAGAATAATGCGGTTGATGGAAAAGACTATAAGAGTTGGGATTATGAAGTCGGATTATTAGCAGGATATCGTTGGGAATTTTTGAAAAAAGCGAAAAGAGAAAAATTAAAATATAGCCCCTATTTGAGTACGCAGCATGGATTTTATTACGTAGCATCAAAAACTAATCCACACCCCATAATAGGTCCATCCCAAGAAAGTGCTGTTTATGTAGGGACTTTAAATCTTGGTGTTAGATTTTAATTTCACTTTCAAATCTAACCTTAATAACAAATGCCAGTGCCTAACAAACATGTAAACAACTCCGGGTTCACTGTAAATCAACTCTTGATTTTGACATGCCATGGTAATTGAAAAGTGACATGATTTGATTTCTCATGATGGTACATATAAATCGTAAAACAAAAACTATTAATTTTTAAAACCCTTTGGGAGAGTCAAATTTATTTTTGATTTCTCCCATCTTTTAGCTTCTAACCACTGGCTAGCTGAACTCTTTTGTTCTTTAATTCTCAATGGTAAAAAAAATCCTTGCTCTTGGTTTTTCGAATGATAAAACAGTGCTAAAAGGTTTTCATAACACAGTTATTTTAAGGTTAAAACTATGTTGATGAAGGAGGGTATTCAAGATGTTTGTATGCTGAACCTGTTCATTTTGTTCATTTCTGGTGAGCCCAAATTAAGTATACTTTAGGACTCACCGAATCACTCACCAGAGTTTTGTCAAACCTTGAAAGGGTCGGAGTGGATAAAAATGAAAAAACCCCACAATCAATACGATTTGTGAGGTTTTGATAGAGATTTAACTCCTAAATGTAGTCCGTACGGGAATCGAACCCGTGTTACCAGAATGAAAATCTGGTGTCCTAACCCCTAGACGAACGGACCATTTTTGTATTAGACTCCGTTAAGAGGCTGCAAAGATAATTTTGGGATGTTGATTTGCAAACCTGTGCAGTGATTTTTTTTAAAATCCATATTTTATTTCATAGGTTTTGGACTTCAGGTCTTTTACTTTTGGCTTCTTGAAAATTTAAACCAATAAAATATGACTAAAGTAGGAATCAACGGATTCGGACGCATCGGACGACTAGCATTTAGAGCTGCGATTAATCGCAAAGATATTGAAATCGTGGGTATCAACGACTTAGTGGAGCCTGCGTACATGGCATACATGTTAAAATATGACTCAACACACGGCAAATTTGATGGTACCGTAGACGTAAAAGACGGGAATCTAGTAGTGAATGGAAAAAGTATTCGGGTAACCGCTGAAAAAGATCCTGCTAACTTAAAGTGGTCTGAGGTAGGCGCAGAAATTATTATTGAATCAACAGGATTGTTCCTTACCCAAGCTGACGGTCAGAAGCACATTGATGCTGGAGCGAAAAAAGTTGTTTTTTCGGCACCTGCTAAAGACGATACACCAACCTTCGTTATGGGGGTAAACCATAAAAGTCTTACAGCGGCACATACCATTGTATCTAATGCATCGTGTACAACAAACTGTTTGGCACCTATCGCCAAAGTATTGAACGATAAATTTGGAATTGCCGAAGGGTTAATGAGCACGATTCATGCTGTAACCGCTACACAAAAAACAGTAGATAGTCCATCGGCAAAAGATTGGCGCGGTGGTCGTGGGGCGTATCAAAATATAATTCCTTCTTCTACCGGAGCAGCAAAGGCAGTAGCCTTAGTTATACCTGAATTAAAAGGTAAGCTAACAGGCATGGCTTTCCGTGTTCCGGTAGCCGATGTTTCTGTTGTAGACTTAACCGTACGGTTAGCCAAGGCTGCTTCTTACGAAGAAGTTAAAACAGCCATGAAGGAAGCTTCGGAAGGTGAATTAAAAGGTATATTAGGTTATACCGAAGATGATGTTGTGTCGCAAGATTTTTTAGGTGATGCACGTACATCTATCTTCGATGCCAAAGCAGGTATTGCATTGAATGACAACTTCATAAAAGTAGTTTCTTGGTACGATAACGAGTGGGGCTATTCAAACAAGTTGATTGATTTGGTTGAGGAATTAGCCAAGCTTTAATCAAAACATATTAAAAAAGGGGTACTGTAACAAGTACCCTTTTTTTATGAAAATTATCTTGCGCGATTTACGGAGACACTCCTTATTTTGCGTAGGTCAAGTTGATACAACAAACCAATAGCTAAAATGACTACAGAACTTTTTCTTCGCTATCTACACTTCATCAGCATCTTTGCCATTGTTAGCTCGTTGGTGGCTGAGCATTTACTACTTAAAAAGGAATTAACGCGCGCTGAGATTAATCGCCTTTCTCGAATTGATGCTGTGTATGGTGTAGCCGCATTAGTTTTATTGGGAGTAGGACTAACACTTTGGTTGGGGAGCTTCGGAAAACCATCGGTGTACTATACTAAGAATTGGATATTTCATACGAAACTAACCCTGTTTGTTGTCATCGGATTACTCTCCATTTATCCAACCGTTTTCTTTTTGAAGCAGCGAAAGGGTGATCAACAGGAAGTCGTCAAAATTCCAAGTGCTATACATTGGATGCTTCGCTTCGAAATTTTGTTGCTGTTTATTATTCCGCTTTTAGCCGGACTGATGTCCAGAGGTGTTGGTTTTTTTGGCTAACGATCATTAACACTTAAATTGTAAGAACCGGATTGCATATTCTAAATACAAGTATTAAAGGTTCAAGTAGATATAGCTAACTAATCACTGGTTATTATCTACTTGAACCATTTTTTACACTAAGAGGATTCGTTAATAATAATAAACGATTATCTTTTACGAAGCTTTACTCCGGCAAAATCTTCCCAGTTATAGAAATGAAAAGTTTTGTCATCGCTCATGGCTACAAATAATCCGTGCGGATAGCCCGGTAGTGGCGTACTCACTACATCATTTCCATCACTCGCTTCCGTTGATGCATGGATAGCTGTAATTTCTGGGTGATGATGTTTGTTATCAACTGTTCCTTCGCGCGGGAAAATGCGGAAAATATTAGCCTGTTGATCAGAGACTATAATGTAACCTGTGCCATCATTAAATTTATAAAGCGATACTCCTTCAATGTCTTCGGTAAATCCGGTGGTTCCAAACAAGGCAAGTTCAATCGAGCTACTATCGGGGTGGGCATACGATTTTCGTACACCATGTTGTTCGTCTGAATGATATACATAACCCAGTTCGTTATCAACTGCAATAGCCTCGATTTCCTTCTTGCCGCTGAAGTACCCAAACTTTCTTTTCAAGGTTCCCTTTACTTGTCCGTTGCCATTATCTTCCAGCAGATATTGCCATAGGTAAGTCCCATCTGTTGGGCCATACTTTCTACCAACGATAGCATATATTTTTTTATCTACCGGATTTTTGTAAAGCGCTACACCCATTGGGTCGCGAAGTGTATCGGGTTCAGTTTCAAATACCGGAATACCACCTGCATCAATAGGTTTCATATCGGGTAGGCTAAATACACGAATGGCGTTTGCATTGCGCTCGGTGCATACTGCAATATCAATTGACTGGCCGCGCAGGGTTAACCCATAAGCTACATCCACATTGTTGGGGCGTTTCAACAGACGAACGCTATCCACTAGTTGACCCTGTAAATTAAAAACAAAGAGTCCACCATCGCCCGTTTCGCCTCCTTTGTCGGTTCCTATTATGAGCACATGTAGGGAGTCGTTAGGATTTATCCAAATGGCAGGATCATCGCTATCGTGTTTTACTTTTTGTGTAATAGTTTGTGGTTTTATCACCAATATGGAATCACTTGATGCAGTAGTTTCCATACTGGAAGTTGTTTTTGAGCCACAGCTGACCATCCAGCATGCGGCAATGAAACAAACGGTATAGATTATAAGATTACGCATGGATATAGTATTTTATTTATAGCTATTCGAATGAAGAAAGTTAGTCTTTACTAAATGTGAATGACCTCTCGCCAAGAAAAAGTTCTTCACCGGCTTTAAAATTATCTTCATCAATAATTTTCTTGATCGTAATCGTAATGGTGCCAGCTTGAGCATCTATCGTATACTCCGCTTCAATAATAAAATCGAGTTCGTCTTCTATTTCACCATCATCTTCATTAAGAATAACATGACTACCTTCTAATTCTAATTCACCGTCTTCCGCATCATATTCGGCTTCAATTTCGATTACTTTATTTTCTACTTCTGTTTCGCCTTCTTCACACGACTCTTCTTCTTCGTTGAGTTCAATTTCAAATTTCATTTCTCCAAACTCAAATTCAAGTTTCACTTCTCCGGTGATATCACTAAAGCTAGCTTGTGCGAGTTCTGGGTTGATGCGCGCAAAAATGTCTTTGAATTGTTCAAACTCTTCTTCCGTAGTAAATTCAAGAACCCATTCACCTGCAACTTCGTTATCCAGCACTTCATATTCAAAGGTGCGCGGTTCACCTACCACTATAGCTGTATTCGTGGATTGGACACCGGTTATGGTAAAAGTAAATCC
>CAYNKN010000111.1:0-9190 GCA_964397805.1 uncultured Chryseolinea sp.
GATGTAAAAGGCTCAACTAAATTACCTTGACCTTGGTTATCTACCTCAAATCCGTTTGAACCAGACTGATCAGCAGCTTTATCGTCACGGATACCGATACCAAATTGAACCCTTCCGCTATGACCTAAGTCAACATCAAAGTCGTCATCTAAACCGTGGTAGGCAATTAGATATTTGCCATCGGCAGTACCACCAAACCACTCATATTGATCGTCCAATCCCCAAGCAGCCTGTAAGTATTCAAATGTTGTTCCGCTTCCTACTGAACCCATTGTTAATGTATTCACTTCTTCATTTGGATTGATGGGAATACCTGGAAACTCCATTCTTACATAGCGCATTACACCAGAATTATCATCCTCTTTAGTACCATCGCCACCGTGCCAAGCACCATAGCCGCCTTCAAGTTGAACGTTTAAGCCAGCATTATTTTTCGCACGACCGCAAATCACAACCCCTCCCCAGTCACCTGGAGTACGTGTGCCAGGAGCTTTTTCTGATGTAAATACAATTGGCTCTTCTACTGTACCCTCGGCAAATATTTTACCTCCACGCTGAATTACAAGCGTTCCTTTAGATTCAAAATCGCCAACGATAACTGTACCTGGTTGAATGGTTAATGTACCCGCTGTAGTACCATCATCCGTTTCAGGCGTAGTTCCTGCTGCAGGTACGGGGCCAACACGAACAAAGCCAAATAACACATAGATCTTGTCTTTTGTAAAATTAATATCACCTTCTAAGAAGGTACCCTGAACGCCAGCACGTGCTACACCTGCGATGTGTTCGTCAAATTCAGCCAGTTTCGTAACCCCACCAACCTGAACTAAAGGTTTTGGAGGCACCGCTGAAACGGTTACCGCGAAAGCTGGAGAAAGGTTAATTCGATCTTGCGCATCTGTTATTTGAAATGTAAAGTTAACTACTGAACTAGCTGGCAACTCTTCAATAACATAAGAGAAATCATACGTACCGTTAGTGCCGGTAAATGTAGTAACATCGGGATAAGCCGCGCTTGTTGCTCCATTTTTTAAAATACGCAGTGATTTTATTCCTGCTGGTGCATTTAAGGTAACTGTTGTACCCACTGAGGCACCGGGGATGTTAGAGGCTGTGGCTGAACTGACAGAAACAGATGGTGCTGCCGGAGTTGGCTCATCATCGTCTCCACAAGAAAATAATGTCCAGCTAACGAAGCCCAACACAATCACTGAAAAGAGTAATCTTACTTGAGTGAATTTCATGGTAAATGTTTGTTTTGTTAAAAATTATGCTCTGCAAGTAGGTGAAAAGATATAATTGGAGTGTTAACTCAATAATTACATATGGTTAAGAAACTCTATGGCCATTCACAATTTCATAATACAGTAATATAGAGGCTTCTAATGCTAATCGGGAAAACTCAACATCTAATTAGAGCTTTACTGAAACGCCTAAACTGAACGATCTACCCGGATTGAATCTTCGGACTTCCTGATCTTTATTTCGTTCAATTTTTCCATCTGAATTAGCATCTTGGAGAAGTAAATAGTCTTGACTTAAGATATCTCGGATACCGGCCTTAAGGGTAAATCGCTTACCAATTCCTTTACGAATACTGAGGTCGATTTGATTTCTAGGCATTTCGTAAGTATCTGGAACGGATTCGTCACCAACTGCAAAAATTCGTTCACCAATTATATTATAAAGAAGGTTGACTTGAAAACTATCATGTTCATAAAATAAACCAGTATTTATTATATAAGGCGATTGACCTTGCAATGGTCTATCTGCCAAATTTTGGCCCACATCACCTATTACTACCCTGCTTTGTATAAGAGCAACGTTTACCAATGTGCTAAACCTGCTTAGTATGGAGGATGGATTAACTGAGAAAGATTTTCTTACATCGATCTCTATGCCTCGAGAATAAGCGCTTTCTATGTTTCTATATAGAAAGTTAAATTGTTCACTTCCAAATGACTGAAATAATTTTTCAATTGGCGTATTAAAATCTTTGTAGAACAAAGCGACTGAAATAGTCTCTGTTGCTCTGGGATAGAATTCCCACCGCAAATCAACATTAGTAATAGAAGCATTTTTAAGAAATTGATTACCAGTAACTGTCGCATCAAATAAAAAGTCGTAGAAAGAGAAAGGCGCAATTTCACGAAACTCTGGTCTGTTTAATGTTTTTCCAGCAATCGCTTTAATCGACATTTTATCGGAAATGTTGTATGAGAGTGTTCCTGATGGTAACCAAGAAGTGATAAGATTATCAACGTTTACCGGCTCATTGACATTTCCACTACGAAGTTTTTGATAATTATTCTCTACACGAACACCTCCGGAAATATTAAAACGGCCGAGAGGAATATTAAGTGAGATGTATGAGGCAAAGAGCCTATTGCTTGCCTCGTAGTTATTGGTTGAATTGGGGAACTCATTAACACGTATTCCCCCGTTAACATCAATATTTTGTTCGCCAGTAAAGAGCTCTTCTTCAGACAACTGAAGCAAGTCAGAATTAAAATTAAAACCTTGAACAAAGCCTAAATTTCGAGCAGCAAACACACGTTCTTTATTTTCATAAAACGCTCCAAACTTTACGGATGGATTAAACGATTCGACATTTTTAAGGCTAATTTTTTGATCTACATTTATGCTCCCTGTATAAATGTCTTCATCCATCTCCGAATAAAACTTACCAAAAAAATCAGGAGACTGTCCTTGGGGAATAAAGATTTGTGTGATAAGATTTTCACGATCGATTACATTTCTTCTTAATCTTCGATAATCCGGTAAATCATTGGAAGCTTTCCCATATCCACCAACCCAATCAACATGCGTATTATCATTAAAAAATTTATGTGTTCCTACTAACTGGCCACTGTAAAAACCGCGGTACTCGTTGTAAAAAGCAGAATTATCGAAAACAAAACTCTGTGCAATTTGGTCTCCAAACCGATCAACGAATCTATAGGAAGTGAGTTGGTTGTATAAGTTTTTAAATTCAATAAAATGATTGTCGTTTAATCTAACTGCCCAATTATGGACAAGACCTAAAAGAATTTCTTGGGTATATTGAACGTCATCGTAATTGAAGCGCTGTCTATTGGCATTTGTAGAAGGATCAAATTGTTTCTCGTACGAAATATTATCTATGTTATAGATTGTCTTGTTATTACTATAGTTTAGACTCGTAACATTTCCAATTTGAACTTTACCAATGTCTTTACGGAAGTTATGCGTTATTGAAAATTTGGAGTCAAGACCTGAATTATATCTTCTTTCTTTCCAATTATTTGGCAGTGATCTTCCGGCTGCATTAATCTGATCATTATTTAATCCATTAAATCTTTCTGGAAACCCGGATGGTAAGTCGTTAGCCCCATCATTAAAACCCATCCAATGTCCTGACCTTCGTTCTTCTGCATAAAAACTTCGCATAGATGTTCCAGTTCGATACCCAATACCCATATCGATAACGGTAGAATTTTCGTCTGGAATACCTTTTGTAAAAATCTTCACCGTACCTCCGGAGAAGTCACCAGGAAGCTCTGGTGCGGGGCTTTTATAGATTAGAATCTGATCGATGATATTGCTGGGAATTAAATCAAAAGAAAATGCTCTTGAATCAGACTCCATACTAGGCGCATAAGCGTTATGAAGCATGGTAGCATTGTAGCGCTCACTCAAACCACGGATAATAATAAATCTGTCTTGGATAAGTGTAACACCCGGTATTCGTCTAACAACCTGTCCTGCATCACTGTCTAACGATCGACTAATAGATTGTGCCGAGATACCACTTACTACGAGTTTACTATCACGGATAGCTCTCAGTAAATTAAGGTCTGTACTAGTTTCACGAACTGCCGTAACGACAACTTCATTCAGTTGAGTAGCATCTTCCACTAAAGCAATAGTTAAAGTCGATGTCTTCCCTCCCTCTACAACAACATTGGGAATCGTCTGCGTTTTATATGTTATAAAAGATACAACAAGGTTATATGTTCCTGGCTTGAGATTAGGTATCGAAAATTTTCCTTCCAAATCAGTAGCAGAACCAATCTGAGTTCCTTGTACAGAAATGTTAGCACCCGTTATTTCTTCGTCTGTTTTGGCATCTTTAACGACTCCGGTAATGGTTCCGTTTTGTGCCAAAGCAAAAGACGACAAAAGCACAAGTAATAATAAGGTAAGTACGCGTTGCAGCATAGTAATAGTAATTTGCATGCAAAGGTCTGTCTCTAATATTACTTGATCGGTACGCCTTTGTTACCAAATTGTTAAGAGGCTGATTTGCGATAAGCGGCAAAAACTAACGATAAGTAGCCCATATCGGTATATTACGATGAACCTCATGAGTACTATCGCTTTCGGCTTAACATTAATTAAACAGTTTTTTAACGCACGTAACGATTCGGTAACAGAAAAATCAATGGTTTACTGGTAGTAAACCAAAATTGTATTTGGTGTGAGCAACGAGAGCTGTTCGGGATTTGCAATCCCGAACAAAGATACTGGGGATTTAAAATCCGGTTTATCAGCGTTCGACATTACAAATGTCGAACAGCAAATGAGAAAGTCAGGGTCGAGCAAACAACAGAAGTAAGGACGTACCTCGAGTTTCGAATACATTTTACTTTTATGTATTGATAGGCACGCGTTGTAAAATCGCTTTTATGATATCGGCTGTGTTTACATTATCGGCTTCGGCTTCGTAATTCAAAATAATACGGTGGTTCATGACATCGCGCGCTACTTCCTTAATATCTTCGGGTAATACATAGTCGCGACCTTGCATATAGGCCAACGCCTTTGATGCTAAATTTAAATTGATACTCGCCCGCGGTGACGCCCCAAACTGGATGTACTGTGCTTGTTCTGTAAGCTTGTAATCCAACGGCTTGCGGGTAGCATATACTAATTCAATAATATAGCGCTCCAACGATTCTGAAATCTTCACTTTATTTACCTGATCGCGAATGCTAAAGATATCTTCTTTTGTAAGGGTGGTGTTAACGGTGAAATCAAACTTCATATTTGAGATTCTCCGCATGATTTCAATTTCTTGATCTTTTGTAGGATAGTCAACAAATACTTTCATCATAAACCGATCGACTTGTGCTTCTGGTAACGGATAAGTACCTTCCTGATCAACCGGGTTTTGAGTAGCCATTACTAAAAACGGGCGATCTAATTTAAACGTAGTTTCACCTATAGTAACCTGCTTTTCTTGCATCGCCTCTAGTAGTGCTGATTGTACTTTGGCCGGAGAGCGGTTTATTTCATCGGCTAAAATAATGTTGGCGAAAATAGGCCCTTTCTTTACGTCAAACTTTCCTTCTTTTTGATTGTAAATCATGGTACCTACTAAATCGGCAGGGAGTAAGTCGGGCGTAAACTGAATGCGTTGAAAATCTAAATGCAATACTTGCGCGAGTGTACTTACCGTAAGAGTCTTTGCCAAGCCGGGTACACCTTCTAACAAAATATGACCGTTGGTAAACAAACCTATCATCAGCCGATTGACCATATACTCCTGGCCCACTACTACTTTAGCTACCTCAGCATATACTTGCTTTATTTTTTCTTTGTGCTCTTCGTGCTTTTCAACTGTTACCGCTTCCATGTATCTATTCCTAAAGTTAATTCGCCAAAAATAGTGTAATTATTGGCAACAATGTTCCGCATTTTTGATGGAAAGTAGAGAGAAATAACCAACGGTTTATGAGTAGGACTTTTGTGATGGGCGATATCCATGGTGCCCAACGTGCCTTTGTACAATGTCTGGAGCGATCGGGTTTTGATCGTGAGCAAGATCAATTGATTTATCTAGGTGATGTATGCGATGGCTGGCCCGATACACAGGCTTGTGTAGATGAATTGCTCACACTAAAAAATTTAACATACATTTTAGGCAATCATGATTTCTGGACTAAGGAGTGGATGGAAACGGGAGTGGCCGATGATGTATGGTTATCGCAAGGAGGTGAGGCTACGGTTCAATCGTATCAAGGCATAGTTAATCGCACGCACCTGGATTTTTTCCGGAAAGCTTTACCCTATCATTTACTAGGAGATAAGCTCTTTGTTCATGCTGGTATAGACCCGACAAAACCACTCGAAGCACAGGGATTAACAACTTTTTTATGGAATCGGGCATTAGCACTCTCTGCATTAGAAGCATATCACCAAAAGCAAACTCACAAGCTTGTTACTTTTGATGAGGTATATATAGGGCATACACCTATACCTTTTGATCGACCCATTTATTCGGGAGGAGTCTGGTTAATGGATACCGGAGCTGGTTGGTCGGGTGTGCTTTCAATGATGGATGTTGACACGAAAGAAATTTTTACCAGCGATGTTGTTTCTACACTTTATCCCGGAGTTTTAGGTAGAACCAAAAAGAAGTAACAACGTAAGTCAAAAAATACTGGCCACCTTCTATTACAAAATACCTTATTTGGTTTTATGAAGATTTAAAAGATAACGACATCCGCACCACGCGGATTAGTAATGTATGATGTAATTAAATTTTGAACCGTTCGTGTTTCTACACTACGCTTTACATAATTTTTAGCGGTTTCAAAATCCGAAATAGTTGCCTCCCGATCAAAAAAACCAAAGCCGAAATAATTTCCTTTTTCAATTAACACCAGCGACTGCTCATCAATGTTTCTGCCTTTACCAATAATGGCTGCCGTTTCGCCACTGTCGGTAAAAGATTGTATCGCTTTGGTAATACGCTTATTATACTTACGAGCCGATTCAATGCCCATGCATGATCCGTTGCATTCGCCACTTTGATAATGAAAACACAACCCTTTGGCTACTTGCAGTCCGCACAACTTCGGACAAAGCTCATAGTCGCGCACTTTTTCCCATAGAAAATTCCACGTTTCGCCCTTAGAAGAAAAACGAGCTAGCGGGCGGGTACCCCGTGATACTACGTTTACCGAAAAGCGCAAGTACCCATTGCGATCTTCATAATCGAAAATACCCCACTCCTCCACACGATGCTTTTGAGCTTGATTGTACTTTGGCCACAACCGTCTTATTTCCTGCGATTCTAAAATCAACGCGATTAATTCATTGCCAGTTAGTTCGAAGGTAATGTGGTGTATTTCATTTCTAATTTTAGAGCGACTCCACTCGCGTGCCTCTCCGGTAAAATGTCCCGCAATACGTTTCTTAATGTTAAGTGCTTTACCTACATAAATTACGTTTCCGCGTGCATTCAAAAAATAATATACACCCGGTAAAGCTGGCAGTCGATCGAATTCTTCTTTAGGCAAATTAGGCGGCAAAATCGTTTCTCCCGAATTGCGCTTCAACGCTTTCAGAATGTACCCATCGCGATCTCGATTTAAGAGTTGATCAAATATCTTCACCGTTGCAGCTGCATCACCACCCGCCCGATGTCGGTTATCAATAGCAATACCTAAGCTCTCGGCTAAACTTCCTAAACTATACGATCGCAGCCCTGGAATAATTTTACGACTTAACCGAACCGTACATAATTTTTTCGATTGCCAATTAAATCCGGCTAATTCAAATTCTTTTTTTAAGAAGGAATAATCAAAATGTGCATTGTGCGCAACAAAAACTTTTCCTTGAAGTTGCTTTAAGATTTCTTCGGCCACCGCTTCAAACGGTGGTGCATCTAAAACCATTTCTGTAGTAATGCCGGTAAGACCAGTAATGTAATACGGAATGTTGCGCCCCGGATTAATAAGAGAATGAAAGGTACTTGTTACGTGCATACCATCATGATGATAGATGGCTACCTCTGTAATACGATGATGTTCTGCATAACCCCCCGTTGTCTCAATATCTACAATCGCATACATGGGGCTGAAATTAAGGAATGATTTCCTATCTTTCCACACCCCATTTTGGGTTTCCGTAAAGACTTTTGTAACGTTTACTTTGGTATTTCTATGAATGGTATCATCCGATTTTTACTCTCCGGGCTGGCTGTTTTACTAACTGCTTATTTGCTCCCGGGTGTGCATGTAAAACATTATGGTTATGCCTTATTAGTTGCCGCATTAATTTCGCTGGCTAACATTATTGTTCGCCCCATGCTGGTTATTTTAACCATCCCCATTACGGTATTAACCCTAGGGTTGTTTCTATTGGTTATTAATGCTATAATTATTTTGCTGGTCGATTTTTTAGTGACTGATTTCACCGTTGATGGCTTTTGGTGGGCATTGGGATTCAGCTTAATACTTTCCTTATTCAACAGCTTATTTTCTGATGTGTTTTTACGCGATAAGCAGCGCTAATAAAACATGGGTGTTTACTAATCCTCAAACTCCCCTCCCCCGGACTAGCTAGCCCGGGTTCGCGGATGTTTGAATTTTTAGATTACCAACTATTCCTATTGCGGAAATTTCTAGAAGCGTAATGGAGAGGGTCTATAGTACGCTGAGAAAATTTAATGATTTCGAAAGAAATATGTTTTACTAACTCAATTAGGAGAAATATCAGAAAGTTTTCTCCACGGCTTGTCAGGTTCAGTATGTACACGCTCATTAACAATATCTGCGAGACGTAAATCAACATCGTGCATCGCTAACATACCAGCTACACCCAGGGCATTACCTAAGTGTTCAGTTTTTTCGTCAACAGTATCGGAGAGAAAAATAACCGGAGTGTTTCGGTTAATCGAGTTAGTACGGATTGAACGTACCAATTCAAATCCAGTGACCACAGGCAGGTCAGTACCGCAGATAATCAGATCGAAACTTTCGATTCTCGAGGTTAGGAGCCCATCCAAACCAGATTCTGTGTGAATCACAACGGGGTTGCATCCACTAAGTACTGACTTAATTGTGCTAACGGTAGATTTCTGCCTGTGGACCACTAGGATTTTCATTGTTTTCAACAATCGCTTGTCAGTCATTTAATTCCTTTAACCGGAACGAATTTCTGAAAAAGATATTCTTGTGATTGTTAAAGACAGGCGTGTTGTAACATCTAAAAAGGCGTTAGCACATTTTAAAGCAAGCCATTTGTAGCAGAAATCAATATTTTGCGGAAAATGGGGGTAGTACTAACAGATGAAAAAATAGTAGAATTATACTATAGCCGTGTTACCTAACTTATGAAATCAGGCCGGATTCGTACGCATATTTAATTAGGCCCACTATGTTATTGACGCCAATTTTTTCCATAATGTTTACCCGATGAT
>CAYNKN010000112.1:0-8084 GCA_964397805.1 uncultured Chryseolinea sp.
TTTGAGATGAACCAGTTATTAAATCCAACAACCTTTTTACCTTTACCGTTGAGCAATAAGTTTACGCCTGCTTTAGCCACGTCTTTTGCAGGCACTGGTTTATTCGTATTCATGGCATTTGTTTTTCGCATTTCTGGCGTATGAAAGGGTGTCTCTACCGTACCGGGACAAAGTGTTGTTATGATTACACCAGTACCTTCCAACTCTGCACCAATGGTTTCAGAAAAAGCCAATACAAAAGTTTTTGTAGCTGAATAAACAGCGTAATAGGGAAATGGAATAAATGATAGTAGTGATGCTACATTCATAATCCTACCCGATTTCCGTTGCGCCATATCTTGAGCAAATAGTTTAGTAAGTACTACCAGGCTGTTAACATTGAGATTGATCATGTCAAGCTCATTCGCCAACGATGTTTCTATAAAGTTTCCGTAGCCGCCAAAGCCGGCATTATTAACTAAATGGGTTACTCTATAATTGTTGGATTGTATTTCATGGAATAGTTCAATAGCCAATGCTGGTTTTGATAAGTCTTTTACTATGTACTGAACATCAATTCCCCATGTGGATGAAAGTTCTTTTTGCAAGTGTTGAAGTTTATCAACGCTTCGAGCCACAAGAAGTAGATTAAATTTTTTTTCAGCGAGTTGTTGAGCCATTTCATAGCCAATGCCTGACGATGCTCCGGTAATTAAGATGTATTCTTTCATGCTGTATTTTTTTTGATTAGTTAATTTTTGTCCACGATTCTGTTCTGCCGAATACTGACACACCTACATAGCCTCTTACATCTAACTTCGAAGGAGATGTTAAAGTGAGTTTACACGAATAGGTTTTGCCATCCTTCGGATCGTAGATTGTACCATCCACCCAAGTATTTTTTCCCTCAAATACAAAATCGTTCAGAATAGTAAGACCGATTAAATCTCTGGTTCGCAGTTTTGAATCCGGATTTTTAGAGTCTTTGGTGTCACCTCCGGTACCCCATATAATTTTTCCAAAGTATTTACCATCTTTTTTATAAATCTCGAACTTGGCATCTTTCTCCGCATTTATCCATTCACCCAGAATGGCATCGTTTTTTGATGTGCTGGTTGACTGCGCAAAGAGTGTAACCGATGTTACCAGAATGGCAACAAGTAAAGTGAAGATTGATTTTTGGGTATGCATAGTTTTAAAATTTTGTTGGTATGTTATAATTGATTTGAATTTTCAATAGCAGGCGGAATGAGTTTGTACATAACGGGTGTTACAATTCTGGATAGGATAGTTGAACTGATTAAACCACCGATAAGTACTAGCGCTAGTGGAGAAATTTGTGGATTCGGATTGATCGCAAGCGGAATCAATCCGCCTATAGCGGTGAGTGATGTGAGTACTACGGGTAAGAATCGTAATTCCCCAGCTTGTTCGATGGCTTTAGTTAATTCTACACCATCGGCTCTCAGTTGATTCGTGAAGTCAACAAGTAGGATAGAGTTTTTTACTTCAATGCCCGCTAAACCAATGAAGCCAATGATAGCAATGAATGACATTGGATTGCCGGTTAACCAAAGCATGGTAACTCCGCCAATAATTCCCAATGGAATAACCGATAAGACAATAAGAATACCTTTGAAGGTTTTAAATTGAAGAATAAGAACAGCTATAAATAAGAAGACAGTAAGAATGATAACGGTTAAGAATCCACCACCAAATGCATCATCTTCGCTTTCTGCTTCACCTGCTAATTTGTAGTAATATCCAATTGGCATGTTTATGTCATCTAGCTGAGGCACGACAGTTTTCAACACATCATTGGCCAACACTCCTTTTCTGGTGGAGGCTGTAATTTTTACAAATCGATTTTTATTAAAGTGATTTATACTTGTTGGAGATGTTTCAAAATCAATAGAAGCAACTTGGCTTAGTGGTATTGCCGTACCTGCATTATTATTGACGAATAAATTCTCCAGGGAAGTAAGTGTAGCAAATTTTTCCTTGGGTGCATTAACTACTATTTTGTAATCATCACCATCCGCATTGCTATAGTTACCAATTGTAAATCCGGCAACGGCCAATCGAATAGTTTTATCGATATCGCTTGTAAAAATTCCGAGTGTTCTGGCTTTCTCTCTGTTGATGTTGATTTTGATATCCGTTTTTAACGTATTCAATTCGTTATTTACATAAATGGCTCCCGAATTTGCTTTTAACAGATTTTCAACGTTAAAAGAAAGTCTTCGAAGTGTATCCAGATGGTCACCAAATATTCTAATGGATATAGGTGCTTCAATAGGGGGGCCTTGTTCAAAATCTTTTACTTCAATTTTAGCGTAGGGGAACAAAGCAAACTGTTTTCGTAAATCATCAATTAGCTTATTTTTGACTACGGGCTTGGTGTGCTGATCTAATTGAACAAAGAGTTGTGCAAAGTCAGACTTCTCTTCTTGTTGTGGTACGTTGTAATAAATTTGTGGATTGCCTTTTCCAACATTTGTTGTGAAGTAAAGTATCGTTTTATTTTTCCGAAGACTATCTTCTACCATTTTTGTAATCCGATTTCCCTCGTGCAAACTGGTTTGCAGCGGCATTTTGATATTGATTAAAAAGATTGGCTTTTCGGAAGTGGGAAATAGTTTGAATCCGATAACAGGAAACAAGATTAATGAACCACCAAAGAGTAAGAATGAAATAAGTAACGTCAGTGCCGGGCGCTTTAAAGCTCTTCTCATCACTTTAGCGTAAGTAGCTTCAATGCCTCTTTTTAGTAATCTTAAAAAGATATTACCCTCCGGATTATGATGTTCTTTTAAAACTCGGCTCGCTAAAAATGGAACTACTGTTAGCGATACGAACATGGAAGCAATTACACTGGTAATAACCGCTAGGGGTAAACCTCTGACAAATTCGCCTGGACCACCCGGAAGAAAAATGAGTGGTAAAAAGGAAATAACCAAGGTAGCGGTACAGCCTATTACAGCTAGTGTAATTTGTTTAGTTGCTCTCACGGAGGCTTCCTTTCGACTGAAACCATCGCGTAACCAACGTTCAATATTTTCTACGACCACAATACTATCATCCACCAATAAACCAAGTGATACCACCAACCCCACGATGCTTAATTGATTTAATGAAATTCCAAATGCATTCAGTCCAAATAAACCTAAGGCTAATGAGAGCGGGATGGCAATCATTACCACCAATGAAGCCCGACCACCCAATGGTGCCAAAGTAAATAGGACTAATACAATAGCGATTAAAAAATCAATACCTAAACCCGATAAACGCAAGGATACATTTTCAGCTTGGTCAAAATGTTTGTAAAGTTTAATATTTGCCGGCAAGGATTGTTCGAACGCTTCTAGTATAGGAATGTAGCTAGCTTGTGTACTACTAATATTACTTCCTGATTTTTGAGCGGCATTTACTAACACACATCGAAAACCATTTAGTCGTGTAATGTGCTTTTCAACTTCATTTCTAAAACCTACCGTAGCAACATCTCTTAAATAAAGTATTTTTCCATTGGCATTGTAGATAACCGTTCCAGCTATATCTTCCAGATCAATAAATTTTCCGCTTGTTTTTACATTAAATGTTTTAGTGCCAGCGGTTATACTTCCTCCCGGAATATTAACAGCCTCACTTTGTATACTACCAAGAACAACCTGAAGCGGAATTTTAAACTCGGCTAGTTTATCCAACTGCAGATCAATTCTAATTTCTTCATCGGGTGCTCCCGATACTTTTACTTTCTTTAAATCAACTACTTTTTCTAATTGGTCTTTTAGTGCATCGGCTTGTTTTTTTAAGGAAGAATAAGATGCATTTTCGCTTACCAAAGCCACTTGAAGAATGTTTACATCGCTGGGGTCAATTTTTCGAATTTCAATACTAAAGATGTCTTCTGGTAAATCTGTTCGTAGCGCATTTACCTCCCGCACTACTTCCTGATATTTATTATCTACGTTAACACCATATTTAAATTCTACTCGAATAATGGCTAAGCCGTCTTCGATGGCAGTAACGATTCGATCTATATTTTCTAATTCATAGATTTTATTTTCGATTGGTTTTACTACCAACTCTTCCATATCCTGCGGACTTGTACCGGGATAGATGACAATGATTGGATAGGTAGGTGGATTAATCTGCGGATCTTCTGCTCGAGGCATAGTAAGCATAGTTACAAGGCCTACAACAGCGACCATGACAAACACGACTAGCGTGAATTGATAGTTTTTAACAGAAAAATTAGTCAAGTTCATGGCGTTGTTTATTGAATGATGGTAATGGTTGAGCTTTCATTTAGGAATGCCGAATTAGTAAGCACTACCTCTTTTATGGATTCCAACCCTGACTTGACTTTTACTTCATTATTATCAAAGCTTGCAATCTCTATCGCCTGTTTTTTTACTTTGCCCTGTGGCATGGGTACAAAAACAAAAGCATTTTTGCCATCGGCTTCTACCAGGGCATCATACGGAATGGAATGGAATTTTTGAATTGAAGTAGTTTCGATAGTGGCTTTCCCGAACATGCCAATAGCCGGATTGATGTTTTGACAATTCACTTTTATTTCTATTTGAAACGAGCCTGTTCCACTATCCGATGCTAACGATTTTCTAAAGACACTACCGTTGAATACTTTATGAGGATAAGCATCAAAGACAACCTTTACCGCATTTCCTGTTTCAACTATTGCCCAATCTTTATCGGATAAACCAACTTTTAAAATCCACTGTTGATTATTGGTTTCATTGATAAATAACACAGGTGATCCACCCGAAATTACTTCTCCTTCATTGGCCAGTTTTTTAGTAACAAAGCCATCATTAGCGGCATAGATGTATGCATATTGTTTATTGAATGCGGCAGACTCTACTTGTTTTTTAGCTACATCATAGGCAGTTTTTGTATTCTGAAACTGTTCTAAGGTGGCAACACTATCGTGATAAAGATTAGTGATCCGAAGTAAGTCTCTTTCTGCTTTTTCAAGTCCCAACTTAGTTTGCATATAACCAGCTTCAATCTCAACTATTTTTAACGTTGCCAGTAGACTGCCTTTTTTAAATGATTGTCCCTCACTTACAGTTATGCGATCGATAACTCCACCGACTTTAAAAGCATATGTTGCCTCATTTTCTGTGGTAAGTATACCTGTGCAGGTAACTTTATTGGCACCTTCAGCCTGTTGAATTTTTTGTGTTTTTACGGCTATGGTTTCCGTTGCAATTATCGCTGTGTTTTCTTTTGTTTGATTATTACAAGCTGTTAAACAAGCAATAGCAGTAAGAGAAAGTACTAAAAATGGTTTCACGGTTTTCATATGGATTACTTATTTAAATGATAGGAGGCATTGGCTCTTTCGATTTCTGCTGCTTTGATATAGGTATCGTATAACGAAATATTGACTTGCAATTCGGATTGTATCAATTGGTTTTGCGCATCTAAGAGTTCAATAAATAATGCTTGTCCTTCTTTGTATAATCGAAGTAAATCGGAATAAATCTTTTGCGAAGTATGGAATGTAGATACTGCTGATTGATGCGAATGTTTAGCGGCATTGAAATTATTGACAACGGTTATATACTGCATATGTAGTTGCTTTTCTACATACTCGGTTTGAGTTTGAAGAAGCTTACTTTCAATTTGTACTTGCTTTACCTTGTGCTGATTTTTACCAGAAGCAAACAACTCCCATTGTAATGACACGCCAAAAAAGTAGTATCGTGTTTTATTGTTGAATTGCCAGTCGAAGCCTTGCGAGCCCAGATCTAAAAAGGTACTTAACTTAGGTACGCTATATGATTTAGAAAGACCAAGTACATGCTGGTTGATGTTTTTAGCGATGGTTAATTTTGATAATTCTTCTCGTTGTGAAATTCCTATTATATCACCAATTGCGATTGTTTCGACATGATAGTTTTTGTCAATGGTTATTTCTTCGTTTAATTTTTTATTAAGTAAAAAATTAAAATAGGCTTTGGCAGAGTTTGATTGTTGTTGTGCATTTTCCCGAAGGGCATCAAATTTTATGATTTCATTGGCTGATCGTAATACCGTTGTTCTATTTACTTTATCATTTTTAAAGAGGGCTTCGTTTATCCGATTACTTTCTGCAACTAGACTACGAGCGGTTTCATAAATCTTTATAGTTTCTACTGACTGCAGATACTGGAAATAGGCTGTCTTAATTTCTTTTACTAATTCTCGTTTATATAAGTCTACTTCTGCCTGTTGCAGATTAATTTGATCTTGTTTAATTCTTCGATTGTATTCAATTTCTAAATTCAGCAAGGGTAGGGTAGTCCTGAATTTGGTATCGTAAAAGTTATTTGGGTTAAGTAAAATGTTTTGATTTTCTAGTTGTGGGAAATCGTTACTCCCAGTTAGTTCATTGAGTGAATTATATACGGGGTTCAATAAAGTACCTGCCGGAAAATCTACCGTTCGCCCACCACCAGCTAAAAAGTAATCCGTATGAAAACTAACACTGGGCAGAAATAAAGTTTTGGCTTCGCGAAGCGCATACATACTTTTTTCTAAAGCAAATTGCTGTTGATGAATACGCTGATTGTTTGAGAAAGCCTCTTGAATGTATTGTTCGAGTGTAGTTTGACCGTGTGAGGCTTTGACTGCCATAAAGGGACACAGAAGTAAGATAAATAAGTGTTTCATTGAATAATGTAATTTATATGAACATTGTTCATTATTAAGGTAAATTTTTTTATTTCTTAGTGAGGATTAAAACAAATTCTTCATACCCTTTCATCAACACCGCTTCTGGATCTTCAAGGTTGACTCCTTTTACGCGTTGACTAATGTGTAATGAAGCCATACCATGAACTGTACTCCAAATAGCAAAAGAGAGTGGTTCAAGATCGTGCCCGTTGAAGTGCCCTTTTTCCATACACTGATTAACCGTGGCTTTCAGCACATCAAATGTTCCCTTTCCTTCATTCCAATCTTGCTTATGCATAGAGTCTAAAAATTCCATAGGCGCCTTCATATTGAACATTAAGTCATACATATCCGGATTTTCGATAGCGAATTTCAGGTATACCCTTCCGAGTGCTTTTATTCTTTCCATAGGATCTTCCACATTAAAAAGCACCTTCATTTCGCCACCAAGCTGTTTAAAGCCCTGGGTGTGGAGGTCATGTAATATGTCGTTTTTGTCTTTATAATAGACATAAACTGTTCCCACACTATACTCTATTTCGCTGGCAATTTTCCGAATGGTAGTTTGCTCAATACCTTTTTCAACAAAAAGCTTTTTGGCTGCTTGTAGTATCAGGTCTTTCAGTTCCTCTTTTTCTTTTGCTTTTCGTTCTGATATTCCCATTCGCTTAATTGATAGCTCAAAATAAATGAACACTGTTCAATATTCCAAATTAATCTTCACATTTATCTTAAATGTGGTCTTATTCTCAGTTTTTGCATCTTTTAATTGAAGTAGTAGGTAGACTGTTACTTGGCGATTAGGGTGTAGCAGAGCCTGATTCTAAAGAATCATTTGATAAGGGAGATCTCTGAGATACTGTAAGAGATGGTTATACTATTACAAACGAACGGCTACTAAACAAGACAAGTAACTTTTTACCGTGAAGGTATTCTACATACGAAGTAGAAGTATTACGCTGGATATGCTTTGATAATCACAAGTAAAGGAAGTGGAATCAGACTATTTTGTTCTGAACAGTTTACTGCTACTAGAAAAGTTAAGATTGATAAGAACAAGTTATTTTATATAATTTTCTTATTGCATTAATTTTTACAACCTATGTGTTTTAATGAAGACACATAGGTTGTAAATATGATAAATACTAATCAACTTTTTCGATAGATTCCACTACCGTTTGGTAGCGAGCTTTAACTTCCTCATCGCTAGCTAGTGCTTTCTTAATTTTATTGTATGAACTAGCGCCCACGTATTCTTTGGCAAGCAGTTGAAACGTCTCGGTTATTTTGGCTGTTCCTTCGGTTTTCTTCGCGGCCACAGCTTTCATAAATTCAATTTCTTCGGGAGTTGCTTTTGCCGCAGTCAATTTAGCCTCGTCTCCAATAATTTTAGAAAGCTCGTTATAGCGTGCGTTAGA
>CAYNKN010000112.1:8094-9166 GCA_964397805.1 uncultured Chryseolinea sp.
ACCATGTTAGCGATATCAGCTAATAATGTTTCCTTCATGGAATTAATGGAGTCCATCGCGATAGCATATTTCTCTAGCTCCTCATCAGCAATCTCTGTTTGCGCATTCGCCATTTGAATAGTACTTACTAAAAACAATACGAATAATAATTTGATAAACTTCATAGATATAAATCGTTAAGTAAAAAATTCATTAATACATTAAAGTTGACCACATATGATTGCTTATCGTGTGCATTGACTATGCAAACGGCATATGTTTTATGTTAAAGGTTTCTCAACGTAGACATACCACCATCTGCGTGCAATATTTGTCCGGTTATCCACTTCGATTCTTCAGTAAGTAAGAAAGCCGCTAAAGAAGCCATGTCTTGTGGTTCACCAATTTTTTTTAACGGATGTCGTTCAGCAGCTGATTTTATTTTTTCTTCTGAAGAAAGTAATCGTGCGGCAAGTGGTGTTTGAGTAATAGAAGGCGCAATGCAATTAACCCGAATGTGTGGTGCAAATTCGGCTGCTAATGATTTTGTTAATCCTTCGATACCTCCTTTTGATGTAGCTACTGAACTATGAAACGGCATACCTTGAGTTACGGCTACTGTGCTGAATAGTACAATAGAAGCGTACTCTGCTTGTTTCAGATTGGGTAGTACGCTGCGGATGACATTTATTGCACCGAGTACATTGATATGGAAGTCGTCAAGAAAATCCTGAGTCGTTAATCGGGCAAAAGGTTTTAAGTTTATACTTCCCGGACAATAGACTACGCCATGAAGTTTTTCGGGAAGTGAAGATGCATGGAAGGGTATGTTTGCTGTTGCATCGAACGTAATATCACTGTTTGAGCGCGAAGCAGTAGTTACATGATCACCTGCCTGAGTGAGTTGTTGCACCAGTGCCGCACCAATACCAGAATTTCCACCAATGATTAGATAGTTCGCCATAAAGTTTATTCATTCAACAGTACAAGGAAGGTTATTGTTAAAAAAAATCCGCTCCGTGAAACGGAGCGGATTTGAACGAACGATTAAAACCAATACGAACTAACCGATGTGCATATTTACCCGTGGGGC
>CAYNKN010000113.1:0-9091 GCA_964397805.1 uncultured Chryseolinea sp.
CCAATAAGGCCAATGCCTTGGGCGCAACGTTCCGGTCACCTCTCAATTCGAGGGGTACCATTACATTCTCCAATGCAGTTAAGGTGGAGAGTAATTGAAAATTTTGAAAGACAAAACCCACATACTGGTTACGTACATAGGCTCGATCGTCTTCATTTAATGCACTTAACTTAAAACCCATGAGTGAGATACTACCAGAAGAAGCTGTATCTAACCCAGCACAAAGTCCAAGCAGCGTAGTTTTACCACTTCCCGAAGGACCGATAATGGCCAGCGAGTCGCCTTGTGCTACAGTAAATGAGACATTATCTAAAACGGTGAGATTTTTATCGGCTGAGGTATAAACTTTAGTGAGATTTTCAGCCTGAAGAATGATAGTTGACATGGTTTTTGTTTGATCCGTTACGTTTATAAAGCGTTATTACGCTAAAATTGTTTCCGATTCCAAGATAAAGACAATCACATTATACGGCATGGTCGTAAAAAATTTACTAATTATTTTATTCTTCGCCCTATTTCAGGTCGATCAGCCCACAAAAGTTATCTTATTTTATGGTGATAGCATTACCGCAGGCTATGGATTATCTACCGAAGAGGCATTCCCAGCTTTGATTGAAAAGCAACTTAATAAAGGAGGAAAAACGTATAAAGTTATCAATGCCGGACTGAGTGGCGAAACTTCTGCTGGTGGTTTGTCGCGTATTGATTGGGTACTTCGCCAGCCTATTGATGTATTTGTACTCGAACTAGGTGCAAACGATGCGTTGCGTGGCTTGCCTCTTGAACAAACCGAAAAAAACTTGCAGCACATTATCGACAAAGTAAAATCCAAGTATCCAAACGCTCAAATTGTTGTTGCCGGAATGATGGTACCCCCTAATATTGGCCAAGAATACACCACACGTTTTCAACAGATTTTTCCGCGCTTGGCAAAAAATAACAAGGCCACTTTAATTCCATTTTTATTACAAGATGTGGCCGGAATAAGTAAACTCAATTTGCCTGATGGTATACACCCCAATAGCGATGGGCATAAAATTGTGGCGCAAAATGTTGTAAAAGTTATAGCGCCTCTTCTAAAATAATTACAGATCAATCGCCTTTTTAACCATACGTAAAAACACGTAAGTATATCTTACTAAGTTAGGGCTAAATGACCTCTATTCCAATCATCTTCCAATCAAGGAAGTGAAACAACTGTTAAATTCTACAGGTTGGTAAACCAAGCACACAGCTAAGTCAACCAATTGGTATTGTTAATTGTTATTATTTACCTTATTTTAAACCTACGCTATTAGTAGTGTTATCTTGTTAGTTGTCGAGTTAGTCTGTTATACAAAAAGCATTTTGATGTTGGCTAAACATTTTCTTCTCTTTCTGAGCATTTTCTTGTGCACACAAAATGGTGCTGCGAGTCAAATTCCCTTGACCTATACGAGTGATCAAAAAGTAGTTCGCTTAGGTAATTATGTTTCTATTTTAAAAGATGACTCAGGTGCGCTAACATTGAGAGATATTTTAGCCGATACCTCACGGTATAGTTTTGTACCGAGTACTGTGGATATACCAAAATTTGGTGACACGCGATCAGCCATTTGGTGCCGCTTTACCATCGAAAACAAAGAAGATGAAGCGCTCTATTTAGAGCTACGCAGAACTATACTGTATGAAGTTGATCTATACTTACCCACCAATAGTGGTGGGTACAGTAGTGTAATTACTGGCTCTATCTTTCCGAGGCATACGCGCGATATTGAAGATAATTTTTTTCTCTTCAGGCTACCACCCAATCCTGATCAATCAACTTACTACTTACGGGTAAAAAGTATAACTAGAATTTCGCTACCACTATACCTAGGCAGTGCCCGCTACATGTTTGCCAAGCATCGTAATGAAGAGATCATTTATGGAATATTTATGGGATTGTTTTTTGCGCTCATACTCTATAACCTTTTTCTGTTTTTTGGTTTGCATGATAAAAACTATATCTACTATGTACTATACCTTGTGCTAAGTCTGATAGTTTACGACTCCATTAATATTGGTCTGGGCGCAGAATTTTTGTGGGGCTTCTTAGCCGAGAATCATCGCTACATATTGGCCATTAATACAAGTATTGGTCTCTTTGGATTAACCAGTATACTTTTCATTAATAGCATGCTGGACATTAAAGAAAAATTACCCAAGCTTTATAATGTAAGTCGAGGCTTCATTATGCTTTCGGTTATTTTTATTCTCTTTAATGTTTTTGATTTTCAACGTACGGGTGGTGGTGTTGTGGAAATCTATAGCTTAAGTGTTTCGTCCTATTTATTTGTGTTGATTATTATCGCTTACCTTAAACAAATAAAAATTGCACGATTTTTACTTATTGGCTGGGGGGTTTACTTGATTAGTGTCATAATTTATATCTTCCAAATACTTTCTATTCTGCCTTACAATACATTTACCATAAACTGCATTATGTATGGGGCTACATTTGAAGCTATGTTCCTATCGTTAGCACTAGCCGATCGGATTCGCCAATTGCGTAAAGAAAAAGTAAGTGCGGAGCGAGAAAATTTAAAAATAGTTCGCGAACAAAAAGAAACGTTGGAGCGACTAGTAAAAGAACGAACCGAAGATATTGTTTTACAACACGAAGAAATTGCAGCGCAAAACGAAGAGCTCCTTACGCAACAAGATCAAATACAAGAGCAAAACCAACTACTCCTTAACAAAAATTCAACTATCGAAAACGCTCATCAAATTATTGAGAAGCAACATCAACAATTGATACATCATTCTAATTCATTAGAGTTGGAAGTAGCCAAACGCGCGAAAGAATTATTGAAATCGAATCATGAACTCATCGAGCAAAATCATCAGCTTGAACAATTCTCCTTTATTACGGCTCACAACTTAAGAGCTCCCGTTGCTCGCATTATTGGGCTAAGTAATGTATTAAAACTACAACCTAAAAATTCAGAAGAGAATGAATTTATTTTGCGAAAAGTAGTTGATACCAGCAAAGAATTGGATGCAGTAATTCA
Source organism: uncultured Chryseolinea sp. (assembly GCA_964397805.1). Classification (GTDB taxonomy): domain Bacteria; phylum Bacteroidota; class Bacteroidia; order Cytophagales; family Cyclobacteriaceae; genus Chryseolinea. The sequence continues at coordinate 3,033 of CAYNKN010000113.1, forward strand.
TGATCTAACTAAAATATTAGAAATCAAAAAAGGAAGCATCGAAAATTTTGAAAAAGTAAACTTACAGCGAAAAATTAATCGCGCTACCAGTTTATTACTAGATGATATCAATAGTTCGAAAGCAGAAATTCAATGCGATTTCGAAAATGCACCCGAAGTATTTGCACTCCCACAATACATTGAAAGTATATTCCTTAACCTATTGAGTAATGCTATTAAATATAAATCTCCCGAACGCAGGCCATTCATAAAAATTAGGTCGTGGCGAGAACCTAAACGATTTTGCCTATCGGTTAAAGACAACGGCATTGGTCTGGATACCCAACGCTATAAAAACAAACTTTTTGGATTGTATCAACGCTTTCACAACCATGTAGAAGGAAAAGGTATTGGCTTGCACCTTGTTAAAACACAGGTAGAAGCGTTGGGCGGTCAAATTGAAGTACACAGTAAACTACAGGGCGGAACCACTTTTATAATTACACTACCTACCAAACCATCGCCCAATAGAACCAACTAATTTTTTATTTTCGCAACTTGTTTACAAAAAGATAACAGCGCTGGGAAACATTTCTTTCAGCAGATTAGTTATCTCGCCATCAAAAACCTTTATCTGCGCTCACCTCCCCCTATGACAAAAGAACGGTTGCTCCTTTTCATCCTGGCCGCTGGGATGTTTACCCACATTATGGATTTTATGATCATCATGCCGTTGGGGCCTCAGCTCATGCGCTTGTTTTCAATTTCTCCCCAACAATTCAGCTTGCTGGTAGCTTCTTATACAGTAACCGCGGGGATAGCCGGTTTTTTTGCAGCCTTTTTAATTGATCGATTCGATCGAAAGAAAACATTGATTTTTGTTTACATCGGTTTTGTAATAGGTACCCTAGCCTGCGCCTATGCACCTACTTATGGAGTTCTGCTTATAGCGCGCTCGGTAGCCGGAGCGTTTGGAGGCGTTTTAGGTGCCCTTGTTTTAGCCATTGTTAGCGATGCAGTTCCACTAGCGCGAAGAGCACAAGGCATTGGTATCGTTATGGCTTCTTTTGGTGTTGCCTCTGTGGCTGGCGTACCCTTTGGACTACTACTCGCCAGCAAATTATCGTGGCATGCACCATTCGTTTTCCTTGGTCTACTAGGCGTTGTTATTACCATCCTCATGATTGTGTTTGTGCCGCCAATTACTTCACACTTAACGGGTGTACCCCATAATAAACCCATAGAAGTACTTCGCGCCATATTCACCAAACGTAATCCTATACTCGGCCTTACTTTTACTTCGTTACTTGTATTAGGTCATTTCACTGTAATACCTTTTTTGGCAACTTATCTGGTAGGAAATGTTGGTTTTATGGAAAGCGAGTTAACGTACATTTATCTAGTGGGTGGTGCTTGTACGTTAGTGTTTTCTCCATGGGTAGGAAAAATGGCTGATAAACATGGTCGGTTAAAAGTCTTTACCATTTTTGGTACATTGGTTCTCATCCCGATTATCATTATCACGAATTTAATACCTGTTCCTTTGTGGGTCGCACTGATATTAAGCGCGGTATTTTTTATTTTTAGCAATGGTAGAATGGTTCCTTCTACCACCATGGAAACAGCCATTATAAAACCCGAAATGCGCGGCAGCTACATGAGTATCCGATCGTCTGTGCAACAACTTACCTCCGGTTTAGCTTCGTTTGTTGGTGGTATAATTATTACCGAACAACCCTCTGCTTTTGGTGTAGATGTAAAGGCATTGGTAAATTATAACTATGTTGGATGGATCGCTGTTTTTTTTAGTCTCACAGCCTTGTATGTAGCCCGAAAATTAGCGGTAGTACAAGGCGCTTAAACAGAATAAATATGAACCCTGAAACGCTTTTTAAAATTTGTAACAGCACAGCCTTAGCAGGATGGATGCTCATGCTAATCGCCCCCAAGTGGGTATGGACAAGGCGTATCGTTATCTCCGGTCTGATCCCCTTATTACTCGGTTCTGTTTACTTGGTGCTTATTGTTCTGTATTTCGGAAATACAGAAGGTAGCTTTGGTTCGCTGGCAGGTGTTATGAAATTATTTGAAGATCCGAATGCGGTATTGGCGGGCTGGATTCATTACTTAGCATTTGATCTTTTTGTCGGAAGTTGGGAACTACGCAATAGTCAGAAACACGGCATTAATCATTTTTTAGTAGTGCCATGCCTATTACTAACGTTTATGTTAGGGCCTATAGGATTACTTACATATTTTGGGTTACGTGCGCTTCACAGCAAACGAATCATCCATGAAAATTTCTAATTTTCTTCAAGAACTCCGCGAGCGAAACACCTTATTGTTTTGGGGTGGCGTTGCAAACGGAATACTCTTCTTTATTTTTTTGATTTGCTCGTGGTTCGATCATCGCACGGTGTTAGGCATTAACACATGGATCAAACCCATGAAGTTTACTTTATCGTTTGTTATTTTTCTCTGGACTTTCGGGTGGATGTTATTTTATCTACCTAATCAACAAAAAGCAAAATGGTTAAGTATCGGATTTTTTGTTTGTATGATTATGGAAATTTCTACCATATCGGTTCAGGCAGCTAGAGGCGTGCGCTCGCATTTTAATATTTCTTCCCTTTTCGATGGAGTCATCTATCAACTCATGGGAATTTTTATTTTAATCAACACCCTGCTGGCCGTTTACTTATGCATTCAGTTCTTTCAAAAAAATATTAATCTTTCGCCAGTTCTAAAAATTGCCTGGCGCGCAGGTTTACTCTTTTTTTTAATAGGTGCTGTCTCTGGCGGAATGATGGTTGCCCTGACTACCCATACTATTGGGATGGCCGATGGTGGACCTGGATTGCCCTTTTTAAATTGGAGTAGGCAAGGTGGCGATTTGCGTGTAGCGCATTTCGTTACGCTGCATAGCCTACAAGTTATTCCCATTTTTGCTTACTTAGTAAGTGAAAGTCCAAAAGCAAAATTATGGACCATTGCTTTTAGTATTGGGTACGCATTGTTATGTATAACCCTTCATGTATTGGCTTTAAAGGGTATACCACTCCTACCCATGTTTTAGTTGTAGATTTAAGCGTTTTACAATAAGAAAACGGCAACCAAACCTACCCACAAATTTTACAATCGACCAACCTTAAAAAAAATTGCTCCCTATCACCAGACTAACTATCTTCCGCATTTACGGTTCTTAGAAACAGAAACTAGTGCATGAATTTAAATCGTAATATTCGCTTTCAATTACTACAGGCATACCGATATCTAAACCGGCTAAACAAATGGTTTCGGCATCGATACAATTCAATTAAACGTTACCTGGATGTTCATCCGAAAGTAAAAAAACGAACACTTATTTTTGGTCCGCCTGGTGTTCTGGTTACCATTCTATTAATCGTTCTCTTTATTGATCTACCTAGTAAATCAAGTCTTCGAAATATTCAAAATCAAGTTGCTTCCGAAGTGTATAGCGCAGATTCTGTGTTACTAGGTCGCTACTATTTACAAGACCGCACCGAAGTTCCTTTCGAGAAAATTTCACCGTCCGTTATTAATGCACTGATTGCTACCGAGGATGTTCGCTTTTATGAACATGGTGGTGTCGACCTTAAAAGTTTAGGGCGTGTACTTGTGAAATCTGTTTTCATGCAAGACGAATCATCGGGAGGAGGAAGTACACTAACCCAACAGTTGTCAAAGAATTTGTTTCCGCGTAAGCGCTATTGGGTTACTTCCTTATTGATGAATAAACTTCGTGAAATTCTTACGGCCAACCGATTAGAAAGTGTGTATACCAAAAAAGAATTACTCACCCTCTACTTAAACACCGTTCCGTTTGCTGATAATACCTTTGGTATTGAAGCAGCCGCAAAACGATTTTTTTCTACTACTGCTTATGACTTAGGTATTGACCAAGCAGCCGTACTTGTTGGCATGCTCAAGGCAAACACTACCTATAATCCGCGGTTGTTCCCGGAACGTTCGCGCACCAGGCGTAACGTTGTATTAGCACAAATGACAAAGTACAATTACCTAGCCTCACCGTTGGCCGATTCGCTAAGCCAGTTGCCACTCAACCTTCAGTATAGCATGGTATCGCATCATCAAGGCCTAGCGCCTTACTTTCGTGAATTCTTAAAACAAGAATTACTTGAGTGGTGTAAAAATCAGAAAAAAGAAGATGGCGAAGAATACAACCTTTACACCGATGGCCTAAAAATTTATACCACACTGCATGCTACCTTACAGCGCTATGCCGAACAGGCCGTAACGCAACAAATGACTGAAATACAACAATTATTTTTTGATCATTGGGGTAAAGAAAAACCTTGGAAGGACAAAGAAGAAATTTTGGAACAAGCCATTCAACGAACATCTCGTTATCAAAAATTAAAAGCACAAGAACTTCCGGAAGAAGATATTATGCTCAGCTTGCAAAAACCTACTCGCATGAAATTTTTCTCGTGGGACGGTGTGAAAGAAGTTACGGCTAGTCCGATTGATTCCATTATCCATCACCTACAATTTCTTAACGTTGGCTTTCTGGCTATGGAGCCCACTACCGGAGCCGTTAAAGCATGGGTAGGCGGCATTGATCATGACTTTTATCAATACGATCATATTAAAACTTCTACCAAGCGGCAGGTGGGTTCCATCTTTAAACCCATTGTTTATGCAATGGCCATTGAAGAAGGTGCTCAACCGTGTAACCTGCGATCGGCTAGTCAGAAAACGTATATTGATAAAGAAGGTGTTGCCTGGACACCGCGTAATATGCAACAAGATTACCGGGTAGACTATACCATGCGCGGGGCATTGGCGTATTCCGTAAACACAGTATCAGTTAAACTTATTGAAGAAGCAGGTATTGAAAATACGTTGTCGCTAGCACGAAAGATGGGAATTACCAGCGAGCTTCCCGATGTGCCTTCTATTGCGTTGGGTTCGTCATCCATTTCGTTAATGGAAATGACCACAGCCTATGCTTGCTTTGCAAACAACGGTATGCCTACTACACCTTATTACATCGAAGCAATTACCGATCGCAAAGGAAATATCTTTACGAACTTCAAACCAAAAGCACCCAAGCAACCCGCCTTATCAGAGGAAACCACCAAACTTGTTATCAACTTATTGCAAACAGTAGTGCAAGAAGGAACAGCTTCGCGATTACGCTGGAAGTATGGTGTATATAGTGATGTTGGTGGCAAAACTGGAACAACGCAAGCCAATGCCGATGGTTGGTTTATGGCCATCTCCCCTAACCTGGTAATGGGATCATGGGTTGGAGCTGACGACCCACGAATACGGTTTCGCTCCAGTAAACTCGGTCAGGGTTCAAGCACCGCATTGCCCATTACCGGATATTTTTTAAAGCAAGTAAACAGCGATCCGGCTTTTGCCGATATCACCAATGCTAAATTTCCGCCACTACCCACTGCGTTACGCGAAAGAATTAGATGCGATTTATACGAACTTACCGATGATTTGCAAGACTATATAAAACAGTTGGTGTATAAGCGTGACTCTACCTTACAAGCGGATACCCTCACTGTGTTAGGCGATGAAACCTTTTTAGAAACAATCTATAAACGCAAACTAAAATTACTACAAGCAGCACAACACCGTGATAGCTTACTGTTACTGGAAACCCGTGAGGATATTGGTGGGTAATGCTGCAGTAGGGTAAAATTTTTCGATACATGGATTTCTAGCTTTGCCTAATAACCACCAACTTTACAGAAAACATTTACATTAAAACATACGCGACATGAAATCAAACTTTTTAACCGTAACGCTTGCTATACTACTGGTTGCTTGCAGTCCAAAGAAAGAAAAGGAGTCAGCATCAAGCGCTAATCTACCAGAAAAGAATGCCGTAGAAAGTATATCTGAAAATGAATCTGCACGACAAGATTTAGATTGGAACAACATACCACTTTCTGATAAAGACTTGGGTACGTTGCCCTACTTTTCGGCACCAGAAGGAACCTATATTCAAGATGGAAAACAAAGCTAAAATCAAGACAAGTCAGTTAAAAATTTTTCGAATTGTATAAAGCATTCGTTCT